>NZ_AZND01000464.1:0-1504 GCF_000576205.1 Methylibium sp. T29
GCGGCGGCGCCTCGCGGCTGTCGGCACGCGCACCGCGGCGCCCTGGCGCGCGCACCACTGCGCCATCGCGAGGCCCGAGTCGCCGAGGCCCAGCACGAGCACGGTCGACGAATTCTGGAAGAGGCTCATCGGCGGCGATTCAGCGCAGCTTCAGGCTGGACAGCCCGACCAGGCACAGCAGCATGGTGATGATCCAGAAGCGCACGACGACCTGCGTCTCCTTCCAGCCCGACTTCTCGAAGTGGTGATGCAGTGGCGCCATCAGCAGGATGCGCCGCCCGGCGCCGTAGCGCCGCTTCGTGTACTTGAACCAGGTGACCTGCGCCATCACCGACAGCGCCTCGAGCACGAAGATGCCGCCCATGATCGCCAGCACCACCTCCTGGCGCACGATGACCGCGATGGTGCCGAGCGCGCCGCCGAGCGCGAGCGCGCCCACGTCGCCCATGAACACCTGCGCCGGGTAGGCGTTGAACCACAGGAAGGCCAGCCCCGCGCCGGCCATCGCGGCGCAGAAGATCATCAGCTCGCCGGCGCCGGGAATGTGCGGCAGCAGCAGGTAGTTGGCGTACACCGAGCTGCCGGTCGCGTAGGCGAAGATGCCGAGCGCCGAGCCCACCATCACCACCGGCATGATCGCCAGCCCGTCGAGGCCGTCGGTCAGGTTGACCGCGTTGCTGCTGCCCACGATCACCACGTAGGTCAGGAAGATGAAGCCGAACACGCCCAGCGGGTAGCTGATGCTCTTGAAGAAGGGCACGATCAGGTCGGCCTTGGGCGGCAGGTCGTTCGAGAAGCCGCTCTGCACCCAGCGGATGAACAGCTCCAGCACGCGCAGGTTCGAGGTCTCGGACACGCTGAACGCCAGGTAGAGCGCGGCCACCAGCCCGATCAGCGACTGCCAGAAGTATTTCTCGCGCGAGCGCATGCCCTCGGGGTTCTTGTCGACCACCTTGCGCCAGTCGTCGACCCAGCCGATCGCGCCGAAGCCGAAGGTCACGATCATCACGATCCAGACGAAGCGGTTGCTCCAGTCGAACCACAGCAGCGTGCTGATCGCGATGGCCAGCAGGATCAGCGCGCCGCCCATCGTCGGCGTGCCCTGCTTCACCATGTGCTCGGCGACGCCGTACTCGCGGATCGGCTGGCCGATCTTCAGCTCGGTGAGCCGCCGGATCACGATCGGGCCGAGCGCCAGACCGATCAGCAGGGCCGTCATCGCCGCCATCACGGCGCGGAAGGTGAGGTACTGGAACACGCGCAGGAAACCGAGCTGCTCGGGATAGAGCAGTTGCAGCCATTGCGACAGGGAGATCAGCATGAAGTTGCGATGCCTTCGGTTCAGTGCGGGGTGGGCGATGCGGCGCCAGGGGCCTGCAGCGCGGCGATCACCTGCTCCATCTTCATGAAGCGCGAGCCCTTGACGACGATGGACGCGGCCTCCGGGGCGGCGTGCGTGTCCGGCCCCAGCGCCGCGATCAGCTCGGCCACGCTCGCGTGGGCC
>NZ_AZND01000465.1:0-1504 GCF_000576205.1 Methylibium sp. T29
GACGGCCGCCTCGAAGCGCGCGGCCGGCCAGGCGTCGGGCTGCCCCGACGCCAGCGTTTCCACGAGATTCATCGGTCCGCGCCCCGCGCCCGCTCGGCCAGTCGACGCATGGCGAGCGGCAGGTGGCCGGCCAGCACGACCGGGTGGTGCTCGTAGTAGCTTCCCCAGTCGTGCGCGGCGTCGCCGAGACGGGCCGGGTCGGCCGGCCCGAGTGCCCTCGGCACCACGCCCATGCGCGTGAACAGGTGGCGCAGTTCTTCGGTCAGGGTGCTGACGACCCATTCGACCTGCAGCCCTGCCAGGTGCTGTGCCAGCCGGAGGATCAGGCGCCTGCCCTCGCCGGCACGGACGGCGGCCAGGTGGCCCACTTCGACGATGCGTTCGCGCGGCGGCTGCACCGCGCCCACGGTCAGGGCATGCTCGATCGGAACGTCCAGGTAATGTTCGAGGAACAGCGGCTGCGTCGCGACCCGGTAGCCGGCGGCGGCCAGCACCGGGGCATCGGGATCGGCGCCGTCGCGCAGGCTCACCAGCACCGGGGCGAACTGGCGCACCCGCGCGCCGTAGCGCTCGCCGTAGACGCGGCGGATGAACTCCTCGACGCGGGCGCGTCCGGGGTCCCCGACGCCATGCCAGGCGAAATGGGGCACCGGGGCGGCGGTCTCGACATCCTGCGAGCGGGGACCGGCGGCGAACTGGGCGATGCGCATGAACACTCCTTTGAGGCCTGGATGCTCGCGGCGCAAACTTAAGCCGGCGTTATGTGGAAGGCAGCCTTACACCTGGTCACCGGCGCTTGCCACATCCGTCACGGCGAACGCCGGCCCGCGGGCGGGCCGATGACCCTGCAATGCCTCCGTGCGGCGCCGGGCTCGCTACACTGCCGCCCGTGCGCCGCCTCCTCGCCATCGTCCTGCTCGCCCTGCTGCCCCTCCAGTTCAGCTGGGCGGCGGTGGCGTCCTATTGCGAGCACGAAGCGAGCGGGAACGCCGGGCACTTGGGCCATCACGAACACCCGCAGCACGGGGCCGCCCCGGTCGACGTCGACAACGATCGCGCGGACGATCCGGCCGCAGGCTCTCCCGATGTCGATTGCGGCCACTGCCATGGCCACTGCACCGGCCTGCCGGCGCTGCGGGAGGGCTTGCCCACCGACCTGTCGACCGTGGCGCCGCGCGCCTCGGCCGACGAAGCGGGCGGCGCCCACGCGCCGGCCCGACCCGAACGCCCTCAGTGGGCGCCCCTTGCCTGATCGGCAAGGCGGGTCTCTCTTCCCTCACCTGAAGCCCGTCGACGCCTGAGCGCGTGCCGCTGTCGCGGCCGCCTCCGGCGTGCGGCGTCCGCCGGGTCGCCGCTTGCCGATCTCCCGTGGTTGATTCCTTCAACACTGGAGCATCGGATGAACCGAAGTTCACGAACGAACACCGCAGGGCGGCGGCGCGCCGCCGCCCTGCCTCTCCGCGCTGCTGGCCACCACGGCGGCACAGGCCGCGCCGCCCGCCGC
>NZ_AZND01000466.1:0-1498 GCF_000576205.1 Methylibium sp. T29
CGCCGGGCGTGCCCTGGCTCACGCTGCGCGGCGCCACGCTGCACAACCTGGCCGGGCTCGACGTCGGCGTGCCGGTCGGGCGGTTGGTTGCGGTGACGGGCGTTTCCGGCTCGGGCAAGAGCACCGTCGCGCGCGACGTGCTGCTGGTCAACGTGCACGCGGCGGTGGCGATGAAGGCCACGAAGGCCGGCCGCGATGCGTTGGCCGCCGGCAAGCGGCCGGCTGGGTGGGTTGCAGCCAGCTCGAAGGCTTCGAGCCGATCGATCGCGTGCTCGAGGTCGACCAGACGCCGATCGGCAAGACGCCGCGTTCCTGCCCGGCCACCTACATCGGCTTCTGGGACACGATCCGCAAGCTGTTCGCCGAGACGCTGGAGGCCAAGGCGCGCGGCTATGCCGCCGGCCGCTTCTCGTTCAACACCGGCGAGGGCCGCTGTCCGGGCTGCGAGGGCCAGGGCCTGCGCACCATCGAGATGGCCTTCCTGCCGGACGTGAAGGTGCCCTGCGACCTGTGCCACGGCGCGCGCTTCAACCCCGAGACGCTGGCCGTCACCTGGCGCGGCAAGAGCATCGGCGACGTGCTGCAGATGGAGGTGGACGAGGCGGTCGACTTCTTCGCCTCCATGCCCGCCATCGCCCACCCGCTGCAATTGCTGAAGGACGTGGGCCTGGGCTACCTGACACTGGGTCAGCCCTCGCCCACGCTGAGCGGCGGCGAGGCGCAGCGCATCAAGCTCGTCACCGAGCTCAGCAAGGTGCGTGACGACGTTACGCGGCGCGGCCAGAAGCCGCCGCACACGCTCTACGTGCTGGACGAACCCACGGTGGGCCTGCACATGGCCGACGTCGAGAAGCTGATCCGCGTGCTGCATCGGCTGGTCGACGGCGGCCACAGCGTGGTGGTGATCGAGCACGATCTCGACGTCATCGCCGAAGCCGACTGGGTGCTCGACCTCGGTCCCGAGGGCGGTGCCGGCGGTGGCCGTGTGGTGGCGGCGGGCACGCCCGAGCAGGTGGTGGCCGCGGGCACGCACACCGGCGTGGCGCTGGCGCCGGTGCTGAAGCGATAAGGGGCTGAGCCGGTCCGTTGCAGTGCCGCAATGCGCCGGCCGCCCGATACACTGTGACCTTTGTCGCGTTTCTTCCCTCTCGCCCGCCCCATGACCGTCGACCAGAGAACCGGCAGCTCTGCCAGCTTCGAGTTGAAGAGTGCCGCGCTGATGCTGGTCGCGGTGATCCTGAAGACCACCGATCTGTCGGCACTGGCTCGCGAGCTGGACGAGCGGATCGCCGACACACCGGGCCTGTTCGAGCGCGATCCGGTGGTGATCGACCTGTCGCAGGTGCGTGAGGCCGAGGCCGCGATCGATTTCCCGGCGCTGATCGAGCTGCTGCGCCAGCGCCAGATGCTGCCGCTCGCCGTGCGCGGCGGCAACGACGCGCAGATGGCCGATGCGCTGGCCGCCGGGCTGGTGGAGGCGCCGGCCGGCGCGAACCCG
>NZ_AZND01000467.1:0-1498 GCF_000576205.1 Methylibium sp. T29
GCGCCGCCTGCGTGGCGATGTCGAGCACGCGCTGCGGGTGGCCGACGGCGCGCCGCGCTGAGGCCGCGACTCAGAACGGCCCGGTGGCGAGCCAGCGCTCCAGCTGCGCCCGCCGGTCGTTGCCCCAGAACAGCTCGCCGTCGACGAGGAAGGACGGCGCGCCGAACACGCCCGCCGCGATCGCGGCGTCGTTCTCGGCCTTCAGCCGCGCCTTCCAGGCCGGGTCGCCCCAGGCGGCCTCGGCCGCCTCGCGTCGAGCCCGGCCTCGGCACACAGCGCCTTCAGCGGCGCCGGCGCATCGAGCGCCACGCCGCGCGTGAAGTAGGCGCGCAGCCCGGCATGGGCCCAGGCCGGCCGCCCGCTCGGGCTCGCGGTCGGCGAGCCACCAGAACACGCGCGCGGCGTTCTGGGTCGGGATCGGGAAGCGTTCGGGCGCCCGGTAGGGCACGCCCTCGAAGCGCGCCGAGCGCTGGAAATCGGCCAGCGCGTACTCGCGCTTGACCGGGTAGGACACCGGGCTCTTCAGCTCGGCCGCCTGGAAGGTGGCCCCCAGCAGGATGGCGTGCCAGCGCACCGTGCGGCCGTGGCGCGCGGCCACCGCCTCGACCCACTCGCTGGCGATGTAGGAATAGGGCGAGGAGAAGTCGAAATAGAACTCGACCGGGTTCCTCGCGTTCATTGCCGCACCGCCGCGGTGTCGCCGACGCTCGCTCTCACGCTCACTTGTACAGCACCTCCGGCAACCACAGGCCGATGGCCGGGAACTGGTACAGCAGGATGATCGCGATGATCTGGATGCCCATGAAGGGCAGCATGCCGGCGAAGATCTGGTTCAAGGTCACGTGCTTCGGCGCCACGCCCTTCAGGTAGAACGCCGACATCGCCACCGGCGGGCTCAGGAAGGCGGTCTGCAGGTTCAGCGCCACCAGCAGGCCGAAGAACAGCGGGTCGACCCCGAAGTTGTCGAGCAGCGGAATGAAGATGGGCATGAAGATCACGATGATCTCGGTCCACTCCAGCGGCCAGCCGAGGATGAAGATGATGACCTGGCTCAGGATCAGGAACTGGGTCTTGGTGAGGTTCATGCCCAGCACCCAGTTCTCGACCAGCTCCTGGCCGCCCAGCAGCGCGAAGGCCGCCGAGAAGATGGCCGAACCGACGAACAGCCAGCACACCATCGCGCTGGTCTTGGCGGTGAGGAAGACGCTCTCCTTCACCACCGTGAGGTTGAGCTGGCGGTAGGCCCCGGCGAGCAGGAAACCGCCGAGCGCACCGACCGCCGCCGCCTCGGTGGGCGTCGCCAGGCCGAAGACGATCGAGCCCAGCACCGCGGTGATCAGCACCAGCAGCGGGAAGAAGCTCGACAGCAGCATCTTGAAGACTTCGAGCCGGTTGAAGCTCAGCAGTGCGTAGTAGGCCAGCATCGCGACGGCCCCCACCGCCAGGCCGATCCAGTAGCCCTGCGGCGCCGGCCGGGTGGTGGCGGCCGCTTCGCCCG
>NZ_AZND01000468.1:0-1493 GCF_000576205.1 Methylibium sp. T29
GCAGCCGCGGCAGAGCGGCGCCGTCGGCGGCTGCGCCACCGCCGAGACCGTCCCCCGCACAGCAGCACGGCGGCCGCCGCAAGCTGGGCGAGCAGTGCGGCAGGCCGAGTCCGGCCGCCGCGAGCGGTGGACCGCTCGTGTTGCTGACGCTCGGGCATGTTCAGGTCCCCAGCCGCTGCAGTGCCTGCTGGGTCATGTACTTCTCGTAGAGACCGTCGACGTTGAAGGCCGTGGACATGCCGCCGGTGATCGACGTGACGGGCTGGAAGCGCGTCATGCGACCGTCCTGGAAGTTGTAGCACTGCACCGCGGTCCAGTGCCAGGCCGTGTTCTTGCCGTCCATCAACTTCTTGTCGCCCTTGTCCTGGAAGCTGTACTGCGGCTCGAAGGACTTGAAGATCTCGCCGCGGCGGTCGTAGGTGATGTAGGCGACGTACATCTGGTTGCGCACGTCGACCCACACGCGCTTCTTGCCCACCGGGGCACGCGGGTAGCCGGTCGGCTCGGCTTCGAAGATCACGACATCGGGGCACAGCTCCATCTGCGTCTCGAAGAAGGTCTGGTTCTTCGGGCCGCCGTGCACCGGGCGCTCCCAGTTCGGGCGGTCGCCGTACCAGCTTTGCGACACCGCGCCGAGGAAGGGGCCGCGGCCGACGATCTTGTAGTTGCCCCACGTCAGCATCGGGTCGCCCGCCGCCCAGGCGTCCGACAGGTAGAGGTTCATCCCCGGCACCAGTGGTTCGAAGCGCTGGTTGGTCGGGAACTTGCGCACGCGCTTGAAGGCCGGCAGGTAGCCGACGAGCTCGGGGAACTTGCGCTGGTCGTAGTACCAGGTGTTCAGGTAGCCGGTGCCCTTCACATCCGACGGGCCGGTGAAGTACACGGCGTTGTAGCGCAGCAGTTCGTCGGCGCCCGGCACGACCTTGCCGTCGGCACGCGCCGTGGTGTTCTGCTCGACCCAGGCGAAGTCGTACTGGTAGCTCATCGACCCGTCGGGCGCGACCTCCCAGTCGCGGATCGCGGTGATCGAGTTGTCCTTGCGGCCCCAGCACATCGTGAGGTTGGCCGCCACTTCGATGCCGGTCTTGGCGTCCGGGAACGGGTTGCCGCCGAGCCACGGCTTGCCGTCGGGGCTGACGACGTTGCCATTCGCGTCGAACTTGGCCTTGCCCTGGTTGCGCAGCGTGGCCTCGAGGTATTCGGCCGGGAACATGCGCGTGATGTCGCGGGTGGTCGGCACGATGCGGATCTTGCGGCCCATGGTCTTGACCTGGTGGTAGGCCACCGGGTCGAGCAGGTCCTTGACGAGGTCGACGTTGTCGGCCCCGATCAGATCGCCGGTTTTGATCTTGCCCTTGGACCAGGCGTCGATCGACATCACCTCGTCGGGGTAGGCCTTCGAGATGTCGGCGGAGTTCGCGATCATCGGCCACAGCGGGCCCAGCACACCGGCCGTGGCAATGCCCTTGGCTGCTTGCTCCATGAAGAAACGG
>NZ_AZND01000469.1:0-1492 GCF_000576205.1 Methylibium sp. T29
GGAGCCGGCGCCGAGGCGCCAGCGCCCGGCACCCGCTCCACCGCCTTCACCTGCGCGCCGGGGCGGGCCTTCTGCAGCCCCTCGAACACCACCTGGTCACCTGCCTTCAGACCCGCATCGACCAGCCATTCGTTGCCGACCGAACGCGGCACCTGCACCGCGCGCTGCTCGACCTTGCCGTCGGCCCCGACCACCATCGCGATCGCGTTGCCGCGGTTGTCGCGCGCCACGGCCTGCTGCGGCACCAGGATCGCGTTCTCGCGCACGCCTTCCTCCAGCACCGCCCGCACGTACAGCCCCGGCAGCAGCAGTTGCTTGGGATTGGGAAAGGTCGCGCGCAGCGTCACCGAGTTGGTCTGCTCATCGACCGTCACATCGGAGAACTGCAGCTTGCCGCTCACCGGATACAGCGTGCCGTCGTCCAGCTTGAGTTTCACCGCGGCCTGGTTGGCCGCGTCGGTCTTCAGGCGTCCGGCGGCCAGTTCGCGGCGCAGTCTCAGCAACTCGGCGCTGGACTGCGTCACGTCGACGTAGATCGAGTCGAGCTGCTGCACCGTCGCCAGCGCCTGCGCCTGGTTGGCGGTCACCAGCGCGCCCGGTGTCACGCTGGACTTGCCGATGCGGCCGGAGATCGGCGCGGTGATGCGCGTGTAGGCGAGGTTGATGCGCGCGGTCTCGAGGGCCGCCTTGGCGGCGGCGACATCGGCCTCGGCCTGCAGGGCGGCCGCAATGGCTTCGTCGGCCGCCTGCTTGCTGACCGCGTCGATCTGCACCAGCTCCTTGTAGCGGTCGGACTTGGCTTGCGCCGCCACCACGTTGGCCTGGGCCCGGGCGAGCGTGGCCTGGGCGCTGCCGAAGGCCGCGCGGAAGGGAGCGGGATCGATCTGGTACAGCGTCTGGCCCTTGCGGACATCGCTGCCTTCGCGGAAGTCACGGGTCAGCACGATGCCGCCGACCTGCGGCCGGACCTCGGCCACCAGCAGCGCGGAAACACGGCCGGGCAACTCGTTCTGCAGCGACACGGTGCGCGGCTTGACGGTCAGCACACCCACCTCGGCCGGCGGCGGGGCAGCCGGCGCGTTGGCCGCGCCGCCGCGGCTGCAGGCCACCAGCAGGGCCGCCAGAGACAGGACGGCCATCTGCGCCCCGTGGCGCATCGAAACTCGCGGGAAAACCATCTGGCACCTCGTCGGGTCGGGGCGCGCCACGGCAGCGACGGCTCCCAGATTGATGATCAGAACGCTCTGAATAAACGTTCATTCTCACATCGGGAAAAGTCCTCTGCCACGGCTTGGGTATCTGCCAGCCACCGCCCGTGCCGACCGAGCGTCAAAGCCCGGGCGAGCCGTAGCCGCCGCCGCCGGGCGTCTCAATCACGAACACGTCGCCCGGCTCCATCGCCACCGATCCCAGCGGCCCGAGCTCCTCGATCGCGCCACGCCGGCCGGCCGTGCCGGGCGCGCGCTCGACCCGGTGTCCCAGCGCGCCGGCC
>NZ_AZND01000470.1:0-1486 GCF_000576205.1 Methylibium sp. T29
CGCGTCGATGCCGCAAGCGGCCGCATAGCGGCCGACCTCGGCGTGGAAGGCCGGGCCCTGGTCGCCGACCTCGCCCATGTCGCCCAGCACCAGCCAGCGCGGGCCGGGCAGCGTGGCCAGCACGTCGATCGCCGCGCGCACCGAGTCGGGGTTGGCGTTGTAGCTGTCGTCCACCAGCGTCACCGCGCGGCCGCCGCGCTGCAGGGCCTTGACCTGCGAGCGGCCCTTCACCGGCTCGAAGGCCTCGAGGCCACGCGCCACCGCCTCCAGCGGGCAGCCCGCCGCCAGGGCGCAGGCGGTCGCGGCGAGCGCGTTCTTCACGTTGTGCCAGCCGGCCACGCGCAGGCGGATCGCGGTGGCGCCGGCCGGCGTGTGCAGGACCGCAGCCCAATGGTCGCCACTCCACACCGCCTCGGCCACCAGGTCGGACGGACCTTCGAGCGAGAACGTCAACGTCGGCCGCGTGCCGGCCAGCGCCTGCCATACCGCGGCATGCGCGTCGTCGGACGGGAAGACCGCCGTGCCGTTGGCGCCCAGCGCCTCGATCACCGCTCCGTTCTCGCGGGCCACCGCCTCGACGCTGGCCATGAATTCCTGGTGCTCGCGCTGGGCGTTGTTGACCAGCGCGACCGTCGGCGTGGCCATGCGCGCGAGCTGGGCGATCTCGCCGACGTGGTTCATGCCCAGCTCGACGACCGCCGCGCGGTGCCAGGTGTCGGGGTCCTGGCGCAACCGCAGCAGCGTGAGCGGCACGCCGATGTCGTTGTTGAAGTTGCCCTCGGTCGCGAATGCCGCGTCGCCGACCCAGGCGCGCAGGATGCTCGCGATCATCTGCGTCACGGTGGTCTTGCCGTTGCTGCCGGTCACGGCGATCAGCGGCAGGCTCATGCGGGCGCGCCAGTTCGCGCCCAGCGTGCCGAGCGCGGCGCGGCTGTCGGCCACGTGCAGCCCGGCCAGGCCGGCCTCGGCGAGGCCGTGCTCGGCGATCGCCGCCACTGCGCCGGCGGCACGCGCCTGCGGCAGGAAGTCGTGCGCGTCGAAGCGCTCGCCCTTGAGCGCAACGAACAGGTCACCGGCGCGCAGCGTGCGGGTATCGCTGTGCACGCGCAACAGCGGCGTGGCCGGGTCGCCGACGAGCGTCGAGCCCGGCAGCAGCGCATGCGCCAGCCGCAAGTCCATCATCACGCTCATGACGCCAACCCGCGCGCCGCAAGCGCCTGCCGCGCCTCGGCCACATCGGAGAACGGCTGCTTGACGCCGGCGATCTCCTGGTAGTCCTCGTGGCCCTTGCCGGCGATCAGCAGCACGTCGCGGGCCTCGGCGCTGCCGATCGCGCGGGCGATCGCCGCGCGGCGGTCTTCGATCACCTCGACGGCGGCCGGCGCCGCGAAGCCTGCGGCGACATCGGCCAGGATCGCCGCCGGCGCCTCGTCGCGCGGGTTGTCGCTGGTCGCGATCACGCAGTCGGCCAGTCGCTCGGCGACCG
>NZ_AZND01000471.1:0-1481 GCF_000576205.1 Methylibium sp. T29
GCCCGGCCTGCTCGGCCAGCGGGCTCCACACGGCCGGCCGGGTGGGCTCGAACAGCGCGGGACGGGTCTCGTCGGCACGCGGCAGCGCCAGCGCGTCCTCGGCGGCGTGTCGCACCGCCTGGTGCACCTCGCGGCCGTCGCGGAAGCGCACCTCGATCTTGGTCGGGTGCACGTTCACGTCGACCCGCGAGGGGGCGATCTCGATGAACAGCACGTAGCTCGGCTGGCGCCCGCCGTGCAGCACGTCGGCGTAGGCGGTGCGCAGGCCGTGGGAGATGAGCCGGTCGCGCACGTGGCGGCCGTTGACGTAGACGTACTGCTCGTCGGCCCGGGCACGCGCGGCATCGGGCAGGCCGATGCGGCCGCTGATGCGCAGGCCGGTGGGCTGGGCCGTGACCTCGCGGCTGTGGGCCATGAAGTCTTCGCCCAGCGCGTCGCGGATGCGCTGCTCGAGCGGCGCGCGGCGCCACTGCGCCAGCAGCTTGCCCTCGTGCCAGACCGCGAAGCCCACGTCGGGCCGCGCCAGCGCGTGGCGGCGCACCGCCTCCAGGCAGTGGGCCAGCTCGGTGGCGTCGGTCTTCAGGAACTTGCGGCGTGCGGGCGTGCTGAAGAACAGCTCGCGCACCTCCACGCTGGTGCCCACGCCGCGTGCGGCGGGCACCAGCTCACCGGAGCGGGCGTCGAGGCGCTGCGCGTGGGGGGCGTCGGCGTGGCGGCTGGCGATCGACAGCTCCGACACCGCGGCGATGGCGGCCAGCGCCTCGCCGCGAAAGCCCATCGTCGACACGTTCTCCAGCTCGTCGAGCGAGGCGATCTTGCTGGTCGCGTGGCGCTTGAGCGCCAGCGGCAGCTCGCTGGCGGGGATGCCGGCACCGTCGTCCTCCACCAGGATGGCGCGCACGCCGCCGGCCATCAGCTTGACGACGATCTCGCGGGCGCCGGCGTCGAGGGCGTTGTCGACCAGCTCTCGCACCACCGAGGCCGGCCGCTCGACCACTTCGCCGGCGGCGATCTGGCTCACCAGCTCGTCGGGCAGCTCACGGATCTGCCGGCGCGGGCCGGCCGGGGACAACACAGCATTCATCGAGAAGATTGTAGGAGCGCGAAATCGGGCGTCGGCCTGTTATGGTCACGGGCACCGCCTCGATCGACCCTCGACTTCCTCTCACGCATGCACGACCTCACGCTGATCGTCACGCTGGCCGGCGGGCTGGCCTTTGCCCTGCTGCTGGGCACGCTGACGCGTCGGCTCGGCCTGTCGACGCTGGTGGGCTACATGCTGGCCGGCATCGTGGTCGGCCCCAACACGCCGGGCTTCGTGGCCGATCAGTCGCTGGCCTCGCAGCTGTCGGAGATCGGCGTGATCCTGCTGATGTTCGGCGTGGGGCAGCACTTCCATCCGCAGGAGCTGCTGCGCGTGTGGCGCCTCGCGGTGCCCGGCGCGGTGGCGCAGAGCCTGGTGGCCGGCGTGGCCGGCTGGG
>NZ_AZND01000472.1:0-1471 GCF_000576205.1 Methylibium sp. T29
CTGCAGGCCGCAGGTGAACGTGCCAAGGAAACCGGCGGCGGCACCTGGTATGGAACGCTCGTCAAGCTGCCTGGCGAGATCGCTGCCGCCGAGAACCCGATCCAGATCGTCGGCAAGTTCCTGACCGAGCAGCTCCCGGCCTCGCTGCTGGGCTTCGGACTCGGGGCTGCGGCCACCGCACCGGTCCGATCGGCGATCGTCAGCAACGTGAGCAACCAGCTCGTTGCCAAGGGGGTGAGCACCGCTGTCGCTGGCGCTGCTGGGAACGGCACCGCCGTCGTGCTGCAGTCGCTGGGTGCGAACTACCAGGAAGGCCTATCCAAGGGTCTGGCGGAGCCCGAGGCCGCACAACGAGCCTGGACCAAGACACTCGCAGAAGTCCCCGCCAACGCCGTGGCAGGCGCCGCGATGGGCCTGAAGCTGGGTCGCAACCAGCTCACCAACATCCTCGGCCAGGCGGGCGTCCAAGGGGCCGGCGGCGGCATCGGCGCAGCGCAGGCATCCCAGGCTGTCGGCGAGGAAGCCGATCCGGTCGAAATTGCCCTGGAGATCCTCGGCGAAGGCGTCAGCGCCGGTCCTGAAGTGGCGGGCTTGACCTGGGGCCGCATCGCCGAGAGTCGCAGCGTGGCCCGTGCCGAAACTGCGCAGGTAGCCCTCGACGATGCCGAGAAGGTGGGCGAGATCATCAAGGCTGCCGAGGCTTCGGTCCTCAAAACCCGCGACCCCGAGAGCTTCGCCGAGCTGGTCGAGCACCTCCAGCCCGAGACCGTCCTCTACATCGCGCCGGAGCACCTCGCAGGCGTCGACCTCAGCGCAGCGCCGAACGTGGCCGCCCAGGTGGGTGAAGCCCAGGCCACCGGTGGCGATGTCGCGATCACGCTGGCCGACCTGGTGGCCCACCTCCCCGGGGATCAGCTGCTGCCCAACCTGCGGACTGCACCTGAGGCGATGACCGCCGCCGAGGCCCAGGCCTTCGATGGTGTGTCGGAGATCGCGACCGAGCTGGCGGAGCCCGCTGGCGATGCCTTGCTGACCCAGGACAGCATGAGCGCCGACGATTGGAATGCCTACATGCAGGCGTCCGACGAATCCGCGCAGCGTGCGATCGAGATCCGGGACACCCGATCCCTTCGCGACCTCAAGTGGCTGACCAATGCCAAGACCAAGGCGAGCGCCGAGGTCAGAGGACTGGCCGATGCGGCCCGCGCCAGCATCGAGCCCGAGATCACTGCAGAGATCGCCCGGGAGCCCGTCTATGCGGTGCAGCGCTTCCTCGCCACGGACGAGGGGAAAGCCTTGCCGCCCGACGTGGTGGCCGAGATGTTCGGCTACAGCAGCGCGGATGCCATGCGGCAGGACATCGGCACCAGCGAACCCGAGGCTTCCGTGATCGAGCGCCTGGTCGAGGAGCGCATGCGCGAGGAGCACCCGGACATTGCCGACGCGATCTCACGCGAGCGCTCAGCGGAAG
>NZ_AZND01000473.1:0-1463 GCF_000576205.1 Methylibium sp. T29
TGCGCGGCGAGACCGTGTGGCTGCACGCCCCCGGCACGGCCTGCTGCGGCCGGTGCGGCTGCTGCACCCGCGGCACCGTGTCTACCTGGTGCCGCGACCCGGCGACATCGTGCTGCTGGGCGCGACCGAGATCGAGAGCGAGGACCGTTCGCCGATGTCGCTGCGCAGCGCCGTCGAGCTGATGGCCGCCGCGCACAGCGTGATGCCGGCGCTGGCCGAGTCACGCATCCTGCGGCTCGACCGCAACCTGCGCCCGGCGCTGCCCGACAACCGGCCGCACATCGACGTCACGCCGCAGCGGGTGGCCGTCAACGGCCTGTTCCGTCACGGCTGGCTGCTGGCGCCGGCGCTGGTGGAGGACGCGCTGGCCGCCTGGGCAAGGCTGCGCGCCGACGCCGCGCTGCCCGGACCGGAGATCGAGCGATGAGCGGCCCGCCGGCACACGAGGACACGATGGTCACGGTGCATCTCGAGGGCCGCGGCTGCCGGCTCGCGCGCGGCAGCACGCTGGCCGACCTGCTGCGCCTGCTCGGCCAAGCGCCCGAGGCCATCACCACCGCCGTCAACGGCGAGTTCGTCGCCCGTGCCTGCGCGCCGGCCACGTGCTGCAGGACGGCGACGAGATCCTGCTGTTCCAGCCCATCGTCGGCGGTTGAGCCCATCGATCCCCGCACGACCGCTTTTCCACGAGGACCTCCCCATGCCCCAAGCAACCCCGGCCGTCCCCCCGCCAGCCGACATGGCCAACGACGATCCCTGGCAGGTGGGCGGCGTGCGCCTGCACAGCCGTTTCCTGCTCGGCACCGCCGGCTACCCTTCTCCGGCGGTGCTGCAGGGCGCGCTGCGTGCGGCGCGCACGCAGGTGGTCACCGTGGGCCTCAAGCGCACGCTCGCGGCGGCCGGCGACAACGGCTACATCGCCACCATCCGCCAGACCCTGCGCGACACCGGCGCGCGCCTGCTGCCCAACACCGCCGGCTGCCGCACCGCGCGCGAGGCCGTGCAACTGGCGCACATGGCGCGCGAGCTCTACGACACGCCCTGGCTCAAGCTCGAGGTGGTGGGCGACGAGCACACGCTGCAGCCCGATCCGTTCGAGCTGCTGACGGCGGCCTCGCAGCTGGTGCGCGACGGCTTCACCGTGTTTCCCTACTGCACCGACGATCTCGTCAGCTGCCGTCGCCTGCTCGACGCCGGCTGCCCGCTGCTGATGCCCTGGGGCGCGCCGATCGGCTCGGGCCAGGGCCTGCTGAATCCGTTCGCGCTGCGCACGCTGCGCGAACGCCTGCCGGACACCACACTGATCATCGACGCCGGACTCGGCGCGCCCTCGCATGCCGCGCAGGCGCTGGAGCTGGGCTTCGACGCGGTCCTGCTCAACTCCGCCGTCGCGCACGCGCGCGAACCGGTGGCGATGGCGCGTGCCTTCCGCCTGCCGTCGAGGCCGGCCGCGCCGCCTGGCG
>NZ_AZND01000474.1:0-1459 GCF_000576205.1 Methylibium sp. T29
GCTTCGGCGCCCGGGGGAGCGGCGGCAGCCCCGCCGGCGAAGATCGCCCAGGCGCCGGCGCCGACAGCACCGGCCGAGGCCACGAATCGATGAGCACCGTGTTCGACAAGCGTCCGTGGTGGCAACGTGCCGCCACCGTGTTCATGGGCTTCGACGGACCGCTGGCGCTGGCCATCGTGCTGCTGGCGGCCGCGGGCCTGCTGACCATGTATTCGGCCGGCTACGACCATGGCACGCGCTTCGTCGATCACGGCCGCAACATGCTGCTGGCCGCCGGCGTGATGTTCATCGTGGCGCAGCTCTCGCCGCAGCGCCTGGCGCAGCTGGCGGTGCCGCTGTACGTGCTGGGTGTGGCGCTGCTGATCGCCGTCGAGCTGTTCGGCGTGACGAAGAAGGGCGCCACGCGCTGGCTCGACCTGCAGGTGCTGGTGATCCAGCCCAGCGAACTGCTGAAGATCGCCACGCCCCTGATGCTGGCCTGGTGGTTCCAGCGCCGGGAAGGCCAGCTGCAGGCGCCGGACTTCGTGGTGGCCTTCGTGCTGCTGGCGGTGCCGGTCGCACTGATCGTGAAGCAGCCGGACCTGGGCACTGCCATCCTGGTGCTGTCGGGCGGGCTGTACGTGATGTTCTTCGCCGGCCTGAGCTGGGCGCTGATCCTGCCGGTGCTGGGGCTGGGCGCGGTCGGCATCGGCGGGTTGATCTGGTTCCAGACGCAGATCTGCGAGCCCGGCGTCGACTGGGTGTTGCTGCACGAGTATCAGAAGCACCGCGTCTGCACCCTGCTCGACCCGACCACCGATCCCTTGGGGAAGGGCTTCCACATCATCCAGGGCATGATCGCCATCGGCTCGGGCGGGGTCACCGGCAAGGGGTTCATGAACGGCACCCAGACCCATCTGGAGTTCATCCCCGAGCGCACCACCGACTTCATCTTCGCGGCCTTCTCGGAGGAGTTCGGACTGGCGGGCTGCGTGGCGCTGCTGCTGGGCTTCACCTTCCTGATCTTCCGCGGTCTGATGATCGCGTCGGACGCGCCGACGCTGTTCTCGCGGCTGCTGGCCGGCGCGATCACGCTCAGCTTCTTCACCTACAGCATGGTGAACATGGGCATGGTGACCGGCATCCTGCCGGTGGTGGGCATCCCGTTGCCCTTCATCAGCTACGGCGGCACGGCGATGGTCACGCTGGGTCTCGCGCTCGGCATCCTGATGTCGGTGGCGCGCAGCAAGCGGCTGATGCAGAGCTGAACGGCCGGCGACGGACTCAGCGCGGCGGCTTGCGTGGACGCTTGATCCAGCGCGACAGGAGGGAAGGCAGGCGCGGCCGCGCCACGGCTGGCCGCGCCGCAGGTGGCGCGGGCACTGGCGAGTGCACCTCGGGTACGACGGGTGCAATGGTTGCAGCGGGCGGGGCGACCAGCGCCGGCTCGTCGACCGCGGGCATCGGCGGCGCTGCCGGA
>NZ_AZND01000475.1:0-1446 GCF_000576205.1 Methylibium sp. T29
TAAGCAATGGGATGGACGCCCCCACCCGCTGACGGCATCGAAGTGCCAGAGTGGAAGTGTCAGCCACCACTCGACCGGAAGGAGCGTCCACCATGCAGGTTACGACGATCGGCCTCGATCTGGCCAAGAACGTTTTCCAGGTACACGGCGTCGATGAGCGCGGCAAGGTCACGTTGCGCAAGCAGCTGCGACGCGATCAGGTCGCCGCGTTCTTCGCGAACTTGCCCGCGTGCCTGATCGGCATAGAAGCCTGCTCGAGTGCACACCACTGGGCGCGCAAACTGCAGGCCCTCGGGCATACAGTGCGGCTGATGGCGCCACAGTTCGTCAAGCCGTACGTCAAGAGCAACAAGAACGACGCGGCCGATGCTGAAGCAATCTGCGAAGCGGTGACTCGCCCGTCGATGCGCTTCGTGCCGATCAAGAACGTCGAGCAACAGTCGGTGCTTGCGTTGCACCGTGTGCGCCAGGGCTTCGTCAAGGCCCGCACGGCGCAGGCCAACCAGATCCGCGGGCTGCTCGCCGAGTTCGGGCTCGTGGTGCCGCAGGGCATCGCTCACATCGCGCAGCGCGTTCCAGACATCATCGAAGATGCCTTGATCGAACTGCCGGGTTCGTTCCGGCTGCTGATCGCCCGGCTGCTCGAGCAGCTACAGCTGCTGCATCGCCAGGTGGACGAGATCGAGGCCCAGATTAAGGCGTGGCACCGCACCAGTGACGCGAGCCGTCGGCTCGAGAAGGTGCCGGGCATAGGTCCACTGACTGCGACGGCGATGGCAGCCAGCGTCGGCGACGCGAGGAACTTCGACAACGGGCGGCAGTTCGCTGCTTGGCTGGGTGTCGTACCGCGCCAGCACTCCAGCGGCGGCAAGCCGACCCTCCTGGGTATGAGCAAGCGTGGCGACGCGTACCTGCGAACGCTGCTGATCCACGGCGCCAGGTCGGTGATCTACCGCGCGACGCAGCGCGCCGATGTCGACGGCTGGCTGATGAAGCTGGTCACGCGGCGCAACAAGAACGTTGCCGCCGTCGCACTGGCCAACAAGACCGCCCGAATCGCGTGGGCGTTGCTCGCGCACGATCGCAAGTTCGAGGCTGACTACGCAGCCACGTAGCTCGGCGCGGGCAACCACCCATCCCCCCGCCCTTCCCGCCAGCGGGAAGAGGCCCCAACGACGTCCGGCAAGACAAGGAGATTCCCACCGCCGATTGCTCAGGCAACCAGCAAGTTGATGGCACGACAGGTCAGACCGTGGTTGGCACAGCCCGCGCCGGACGAGGCACCAAGAGTGCGTGTAAGCGATCGAGGCGCCGACCAGCAGAACCCATCAGGGACAGCGAGCTCGTCTCGCATTGGAAGTCCGGATGTACGGGTGCAATCTCTCCCTTCGTGGCAGCAGCAAGCGGGAAAGCTTGGCAAACCGGGGGCGTCCATGTACGTCCGGC
>NZ_AZND01000476.1:0-1427 GCF_000576205.1 Methylibium sp. T29
CAGCGCCACCACCTCGTCGAGCGCGGGTCCAGCGGCGGAGGCCGGCGCGCGCTTGGCGCCGTAGAGCAGGTTGGCGCGCACGTCGCGGTGCGGAAACAGCCGACCGTCCTGGAACACGACGCCCAGTCGCCGCGCCCCGGGCGCCAGGTCGGTGCCGGACGCGGCATCGAACAGCGTGCTGCCGTCGATAGCGACGCGGCCGGTCACCGGCCGCAGCAGACCTGCGGCCGCCTGCAGCAGCGTGCTCTTGCCGGCACCGCTGCGGCCGATCAGCGCCGTGATGCCCTGCGGCGGCACGTCGATGCGCGCCGTCACGCCGGTGTCGCCGCGAGCGACGCTCACGTCGATCAGCAGGCTCATCGCTGCCCCAGCCAGCCGGCCACGCGCCGGTGGCTCCACTGCGCCAGCGCCAGCGCGGCGAGCGCCAGCAGCACCGAGCACGCGACCAGCCGCAGCGCGGCAGCCTCACCGTCGGCGCTCTGCAGCGCGCTGTAGATCGCCAGCGGCAGTGTCTGGGTCTGGCCCGGCACGTTGGAGACGAAGGTGATGGTCGCGCCGAACTCGCCGAGCGAGGCCGCGAAACCCAGCACCGCGCCCGACAGCAGGCCGGGCGCGGCCAACGGCAGCGTCACGCTCGCGAAGGCATCGAGCCGCGAGGCGCCGAGCGTGCGCGCGGCATCCTCCAGACCGCGGTCGACGGCCTCCAGCGCCTGCCGCACCGCGCGCACCATCAGCGGCAGCGCCATCACCGCGGCGGCCAGCACCGCGCCGCGGAAGCTGAACACGAAGCTGACGCCGAGCCATTCGTGCAGCCAGCGGCCCAGCGGGCCCTGGCGGCCGAAGCCCAGCAGCAGCGCATAGCCGATCACCACAGGCGGCAGCACCAGCGGCAGGTTCACCGCGGCCTCCAGCAGCGCCTTGCCGGGCCAGCGGCCGCGCGCCAGCGCGAGCGCGAGCAGCAGCGCGACGGGCAGCGTCAGCGCGGTCGCGGTGGCTGCGACCTGCAGGCTGAGCCACAGGGCCTGGAGTTCGAGCGGGGTCAAGGGGGTCTCGCCCGCGCGGGCGGGCGGTGGCGGTCGGAACGGGTCCCGACTGTGCCAGACCGGTGGGCGCCGCGGCGCGATCAGGGCGCCGAGAAGCCGGCGGCCTTCAGCAAGGCACCCGCCTCGGCGCCGAACAGGTGTTCGTAGAAGCGGTGGGCGGCCGGCCCGGCACCGGTCAGCAGCGCGGCGGGGTAGCGGATCGGCGGATGGCTGTCGGCCGGGAACAGCGCCACGACCTGCACCTTGCGCGAGGCCAGCGCGTCGGTCCGGTAGGTGATGCCGAGCGGCGCCTCGCCGCGCTCCACGAAGGCGAGCGCGGAGCGCACGTTGTCGGCGCGCGCGAGGCGTGGCCCGGCCTCGGCCCACAGGCCGAGCGTGCCGAGC
>NZ_AZND01000477.1:0-1425 GCF_000576205.1 Methylibium sp. T29
CGCGAGTAGTCGACCGTGCGACCGTCGTCGGGCGTCGTCGTCAGGCCGAACGGCGGCAGGTCGACGGCCACCACACGCCATCCGGCCGCCGCCAGTGCGTCGGGCAGGCCGAACCACGTGCCACTCCACGCGCCGGTGCCGTGGGTGAGCAGCAGCGCAGGTCGGTGGGGCGGCCCCATTCCTGCAGGTGGAGCCGCGCGTCGCCGACGTCCACCCAGCGGCCGGCGGCGCCCGCCAGTTGCTCGGCGCTCTGCGTCTCGCGCTGCGCCCGGGCGTGCTGGCTCCAGGCGATCCAGGCCGAGAGCGCGAGCGCCAGCACGGCCACCAGCAACAGCGCCGCAGCAACCACGTGCCGGGCGATGCGCCCGGCGAGGCTCGGGCGGGCAGGACGCCGCCGCCTGTCCTTCGGAGGCGCGCGCATCCTCAGAAGTCGTAGACGTGTTCCACCACCACCTGCCCCGCCGAGGCCTGCGCGCGCCGCAGCTCGGCGGCGAGCCGCGCCACCGGCACCGCGAAGACGACGCGCTTGCGCCCGGGCTGCGTCAGCACCGGCTGCTCGAACAGCGTGCGCACGCTGGCCGCCGACCAGTTGGCGGGCACCAGCACGCTCACCACCACCTCGCCATCGTTGCCGGCGATCTGCCGGAAGTCGATGCCCTGGTCCGCGAGCCAGGTGCTGTAGGCGGTGAAGGCTTCGTAGCGCGGCACGGTGGCCAGCACCGGCGCACCCGCCTCGGCCGCGGCCAGCGGCTGGTAGTCGGGGTGCTGCGGATCGGCCTGCGGCGCCGCGCTCAGCAGCACGGCGGTGACCGGCTTCGGCGCGTCGTAGAGGCTCTGGGTGCCGAGCTTGATGAGCCGCGCATAGCCCTCCTTCACCAGCAGCTCCGAGGTGAGCGCGAAGCGGCGCTCCCAGCGCCGCACGAGATTCGGCCCGCCGGTCGGCGCGGCCGACCACAGCGCGCGCAGTTGCTGCCAGAAATCGAACTGGTACCACGGCTCGACGCGGATGAAGTCGACGTAGGCCTGCGCGTAGCGCGCCGCGAACTGCTCTTCCGGCACCGACTCGTCCGAACGCAGCGCCTCGGCGAGGCGCCCGATCGTCCGTTCGTACAGGCCCTTGAGGCCGTACTCCACCGTGGTGCTGACGCCGATCACCATCACCATCAGGTGGTAGCCGCCGTTGAACGGGTACTTCTCGATCTCGCGGCTCACGCTCGCATACGACTGCCAGAACTGGCCGATGTGCGAGAACAGCGGGAAGCTGCTCGGGTGGCCGCTGCGCGACAGGTAGGCCGCGTACTCGGCCGGGCTGTGCACCAGGTACCACTCGGGGAAGGTGAGGAAGGTCTGGTCGGGCGTGCGGCCGGTGTTCGGGTGGCGTGGCCGGCAGCGTGGCCGCCCCGTCCTGCGCCAGCGCTGCGGCGC
>NZ_AZND01000478.1:0-1418 GCF_000576205.1 Methylibium sp. T29
GCCCCGGCCTGGAGGCCGGGCGCCCGGGCCTGCAGGGGGCCGACATCGAGTTGACGGCCAGCGAGAGCGGCGGCGAGGCGACGCTCTCGCTGAGCGACGGTGCGCTGGAGTTCCCGGGCGTGTTCGAACAGCCGCGCATCGCGCTGAAGCGCCTGGGCAGCCGCCTGAACTGGCGCATCGATGCCGGCGCCGGCGGCGCGCCGCCGCGCGTCGAGCTGCGGGCCCGCGAGGTCCGGTTCGCCAACGACGATGCCCAGGGCGAATTCGAGGCCACCTGGCACACCGGAGGAGAGGCAGGGCGCTTGCCGGGCGTGCTCGAGCTCAATGGGCGCCTGAGCGATGCGCTGGCCCCGAGCGTGGCGCGCTACCTGCCGCTGGGCTTGCCGGCGAGCGTGCGGCAGTACGTCGAGCGCGCGGTGCAGGCCGGCCGGGCGAGCGCAGTGAACTTCAAGGTGAGCGGCGATCTGCGGCGGTTTCCGTTCGGCGCGCCGGCTCCTACCGGCGCCCGGCCCGCGGAGCGGGCGGGCGAGTTCCGCATCGCGGCCCGGCTCGAAGGGGTGCGGCTGGCCTACATGCCGGGCGACCCGGGCTGGCCCGGCGAACCGGGAACGGCCGTCGCCGCGGGGCTGCATCCGCCGTGGCCGGCGCTGACCGACATCAAGGGCGAGCTGGTGTTCGACCGCCAGTCGATGGAACTGCGCGACCTGCGTGGCCGCCTGGGCACCGTGGGCAGCGGCAGCTTCGAGCTGGCGCGGGTTCACGGGGGTATCCGCAACCTGGCCGACAACGCCACGCTGGTGATCGAAGGCAACGGCAGCGGCCCGCTGGCCGACGCGCTGCGCTACGTCAATGCAACGCCGGTCGGCGGCTGGATCGGTGGCGCGCTGGCCAAGGCGAGCACCGGTCCCGTGCAGACGCCGATCGAGCTGCAGCTGGCACTCGACATCCCGCTGCTGCACAGCGAGCGCAGCAGCGTGCGCGGCTCGCTGCGGCTGAACGGCAACGACCTGCGGCTGCGGCCCGACCTGCCGCTGCTGGCCAATGCGAAGGCGCGTGTCGCCTTCGGCGACACCAGCTTTTCGCTGACCGGCGGCAGCGCCCGCGTGCTGGGCGGCGACGCGAGTTTCGATGGAGCCCGGCAGGCCGACGGCAGCCTGCGCTTCAATGTGCAGGGCACGGCCAGCGCCGACGGCCTGCGACGCACGAGCGAACTCGGCCCGCTGGCGGCGCAGGCGGGCGCCGTGCTCGGCGGCCAGACCGGCTACAGGCTCGCGCTGGGGATCGTGCAGGGCCAGGCCGAGTGGCAGCTGAGCAGCAACCTGCTCGGCCTGTCGGTCGACCTGCCGGCGCCGCTGCGCAAGAGCGCCGACCAGGCGCTGCCGCTGCGCGTGCAGGCCAGCCTGGTGCCGGAGTCGATT
>NZ_AZND01000479.1:0-1413 GCF_000576205.1 Methylibium sp. T29
GGGGCGGGGGGGTGGGGCTTCGTCGGGGCGGGGGCGTGCTGGCATCTTGCTGCTCTTCTATGGATCGGCCGCTGTGACCGCGCCCCCGCGGTCGACAGTCGATCTCCGGGCGCGGCACCCGCATCGATCGGGTCGGCGGCACGGGGGCCGCAGGCGGTGCGATCGACGCGCCGCCGCAGTGTAGAGCCAGCCGTCGGCCCGGCCCTACAGGGCCATCGCGCGCCGCTCGTCGTTCTCGAGGATCGGCCCGTCGAGCGTGACGCGCGTGTTCTGCACGTCGGAGGTGCGGAAGCGCGCGATGATGGGCCGCAGCTCCTCCTTCACGTGCTTGTCGCTGTAGCCGTTGAACAGGTGGCCGAACAGGCCGCGCCGCAGGTCGCTGGTGCCCATCAGGTAGTCGGCGATCGGGTACGACAGGTTCATGTTGTACTTCATCATGATCCCCTGGTTGTGGTGCGCGGTGTGGTGGCGCCGGATCGTGTTGATGAAGGGCATGTTGTGCACGAACCAGTTGTCGTGCACGTGGCAGCAGTAGTGGAAGATCTCGTAGTTGAGGTACATCGCCACCATCGTGATGAAGACGATGTAGCCCGCATTGGCGTTCCACACCAGGCTGGTCAGGAAGCCCAGCGTCGTGCCACCGATGCCCAGCACCGTGAGCACGCGCCACGGGAAGAACACGATGCGGAACTCGCGCACCGTGTCGATGGTGGGCTCGTTGTCGGTGAAGTACTGGTGGTGCTCGCGGGTGTGGCGCTCGTAGATCGCGCGCAGCGCGAACACGTCGATGCGCCGGTGCATCACGTAGGTGTGCATGGCCCACTCGACGAAATTGCCGAACAGGAACACCGGCGCGACCATCAGCCATTCCCAGGTGGGGTTCTGCAGCTGCGTGGCGCAGTACCAGATGCCGCCGATGCCGGCGGCGAACATCACCGCGACGTGCAGCAGGCCGTTGTAGAGCGGGCTGATGTTGGACTTGTACTGTTCACGGAACTTGCGTTGACGTTCGGTCATCATGGCGGGTCTCCGATTGTCGGTATGGTACTAATATATTAGTTGCCGACAAAGAGTCCGTCAAGCCCTCCGGACTCGGGGTTTCACCGGGGCTGGCGGACGCGGTCGGAGGGGCGGTGTGGCGAAGGCGGCGGGTCGCCGCCGCCTCAGGCGTCGAGCCGGGCCCGCAGCCAGTCGGCCACGCCGCGCCAGGAGCGGAAATCGGCGACCGAGCGCACATCGATGTCGGGCTGCGCCTCGGCCAGCAGCTTGGCCAGCGAGCGGCCGGGGCCGAGTTCCAGCACCACCCGAACGCCGCTCTCGGACAGCTCGCGCATGCAGTCGGCCCAGCGCACCGGCTCGGCGATCGCGCGGGCCAGCGCGGCCAGGCCGCCTGCCGCGTCGAAGCAGCGTCGC
>NZ_AZND01000480.1:0-1395 GCF_000576205.1 Methylibium sp. T29
CCGGCTGGACATCCCGCCGCACGCGAGCCGCGAGCGCGGCTTCGAGATCTACTGCAGCCTGGCCGTGAAGGCGCAGGGCAGTGGCGAGGCCTGGCACGAGCTGCGGGTGCTGGTGGACGGCGCGCTGGCGTGGTCGCGCCGCGTGAGCACGCAGCCGGGCGGCCGCGATTCGCTCGACGTGCGGCTGCGCCGCCAGGTCCCGGCCGGACAGCCGCTGCGACTGACCGCGGTGGCGCAGACGCAGCGGGCCACACGGCTGGGGCTGGTAATCACCGCCGACGAGGAATGACGGGCGCCTCGACGGACAACGGAGCAACGACGATGGGCAGCCACTGGTTCGAAGGCTTCGAGAGCCGCACGTTCGACATCGACGGCGTGACGCTGTTCGCCCGCGTCGGCGGCCCGCCCGACGGGCCGCCGCTGCTGCTGCTGCACGGCTACCCGCAGACGCACGCGATCTGGCATCGCGCGGCGCAGCGGCTGGCCGACCGCTACCGGCTGGTGATGCCCGACCTGCGCGGCTACGGCCGCTCGGCCAAGCCGCCCGGCACGCACGACCACGCCAACTACAGCAAGCGCGCGATGGCGGCCGACGTGGTGGGCGTGATGCGCGCGCTGGGCCACGAGCGCTTCTTCGTGGCCGGCCACGACCGCGGCGGGCGCGTGGCACACCGGCTGGCGCTGGACCATCCGCAGGCGGTGCGCAAGCTGTGCGTGCTGGACATCGTGCCCACGCTGACGATGTACGAGCGCACCGACATGGCCTTCGCGCAGGCCTACTACCACTGGTTCTACCTGATCCAGCCCGCGCCGCTGCCCGAGAAGCAGATCGGCGCCGACCCGGGCTGGTACCTGCGGCACACGCTGGGCGGCTGGGGAAGCAAAGGCATCGCCTTCATCGAACCCGAGGCGCTGGCCGACTACGACCGCGGCTTCTGCACGCCCGAGGGCGTTCACGGCGCCTGCGAGGACTACCGCGCCGCCGCCGGCATCGACCTGGAGCACGACCGCGCCAGCCGCCAGGCCGGCCAGCGCGTGGCCTGTGACCTGCACGTGCTGTGGGGCGCGCGCGGCGTGGTGGCGAAGCAGTTCCAGCCGATCGCCGACTGGCAGGCCGCGTGCAGCGGCGCGGTGAGCGGCTACGCGGTGCCGGCCGGGCACTTCATTCCCGAGGAGTTGCCGGCGCTGACGGCGACCGAGCTGCAGAATTTTTTGGCGCGTGACGGAATAAACCAGCGGGCTGGACTGTTCACCACGACAGACCACCCCCGGAGGCTCCATGAACCGCAAGATCCCGTTCTTCTGCGCCCTCGCCCCGATCGCCGCGCTCGTCGCCGGCTGCGCCGGCTACGGCAGCTCGTACGGCACGCACGCCGCGGCGCCGGCCACGGCGGC
>NZ_AZND01000481.1:0-1394 GCF_000576205.1 Methylibium sp. T29
GCCGCGCCGGCCGCTGCCAGGCCCGGCAGCCAGCCGGTGCCGGTGAGCAGCAGCAGCCCGGCCGAGGCCGCCATCGCGAAGCCGATCGTGCGCTCCAGGCGTTCGACGCGCGACACCAGGAAGCCGCCGATCACCATGCCGGCCGCGCCGCACAGCATGTAGCCGGTCACGACGAAGGCGGTGAGCGCCAGCGGCAGTTCGTACATCTGCTGCAGCGCCGGGCTGGCGAAGCCCTGAATCGCGGTCAGCGCGGCGGTGGTCCAGAAGAAGAACGCGAAGCACAGCCACACCGAGGGCAGCTTCAGGAAGGCCATCGGGTGCTCGACCGCGGCGCCGGCGGACGGGCCGCGCGTCTCGTGCTCCCAGGTGCCGGCGCGGTCGTCGATCGCGTCGCGGTTGAACCACTGGATCGCCAGCACGACCAGCGCCAGCACGCCGGCCCCGGCCGCGGCGACGCGCCACGAACCGCCGGCCGCCGAGAGCCCGGCCATGAACACCGGGCCGACTGCCCAGCCGAGGTTGCCGGTGATGCCGTGCACCGAGAAGGCGTGGCCCAGGCGCGGCTGCGACACGCGCTTGTTGAGGATGGTGAAGTCGACCGGGTGGAACGGCGAGTTGCCCAGCCCGGCCAGCGCCGCGGCGAGCATCAGGCCGCCGTAGCCGGTGGCCGTGGCGGTGGCGAGCGCCGACGCGGCGAACAGCGCCAGCGCGAGGAACAGCACCGGCCGCGCGCCGACGCGGTCGACCAGGAAGCCGGCCAGCGCCTGGCCGATGCCCGAGATCACGAAGAACACCGAGACCAGCAGGCCGAGCTCGGCGTAGCTGTAGCCGAAGTCGCGGATGAAGGCCGGGAACAGCGGCGGCAGCACCATGTGGAAGAAGTGCGAGGTGCCGTGCGCAAGGCCGATCAGGCCGATGGTGCGGGCGTCCTGGCGCAGCGAGCGGCCGCCGTCGGCGGCCTGGGGAGGGAGCGTGGAGCGTGACATGCCCCGATGCTAGGTGGGGACGTCTCGGCGCGCTTACGATAGCGGGACAATTTCTGTCGAGATCATGCCAAGACGCCCCTCGCCCCCTCCGAAGGCTCGCGCGACGCCCGCCGCGACGCGGGTCGGCCCGCTGACGCCGCACCTGTTCACGCCGACCGCCGAGCGGCCGCTGCGCGCGAAGCGACACACGCTGGCCACCGACTCGCGCGTCGAACCGCACAGCCACGCCTGGGCCCAGCTTGCCTGGTCGGCCACCGGTGTGATGCGGCTCACCGCCGCGCGCGGCACCTACCTCGTGCCGCCGTCGCGCGCGGTGTGGGTGCCGCCCGGCGTCGAGCACGCGATCACCGTGGTCGAGACCGCCGAGCTGCGCACGCTCTACCTGCACCAGCGGCCGGGCCGCTGCGG
>NZ_AZND01000482.1:0-1393 GCF_000576205.1 Methylibium sp. T29
ACTGGTTCGGGCGACTTCAACTCCGGTAGTAGCTTTAGGCAACAGTTCGGCGGCACTGCCGGTGGCCCGCTGGCTTACGCGAACGACCGCGCGCTTATCGATCTGCCGGCGTTCTATGTCGACTACAACAATGGGCCACTGTGGATCCGCGCCGGAAATCAGCAGATCGCTTGGGGTGAAGCACTTTTCTTCCGAGTAGCTGACCAGCCGAATGGACTGGATCTCCGGGGGCACTTGTTTGGTGTTGCCGCAGAAGAGTACTCCGACACGCGTCGCTCGTCGCTCGGTCTACGTGCGAACTACCGTGTTAATGAGACAACGGACGTCGACGGGTTCGTGCAGCGCTTCGCGCCCACTCTCCTGCCGAACGGTGAGACTGCGTACAACCTCGTCCAGGATCAGTTCACTGTCGATCAGCGGCCTGGTTACGACGAAGTTAAGAACAAGTGGAATGTCGGATTTCGGTTGAAGGGGGAGGCCGGCGGCTTCGGCTACCAGGCTTTTGCCATCAATCGAATCAATCCGGACGGCGTGTACAAGTGGTCAGCCGCCAAAGGCCCCGGAACGCTTCCAGGCACCGCGTTTGCGATGAACCCAACCGGTGTCTATAGCTCGGCGGAGTGGTTCAAGGGGGCGGCCAACTCGCGGCTGAACGGCTTTGAGGCTGTGGCGACCTCCATGAACTTCATCGGCACGAACGGAGATCCGTACGGTCTGGTGGGTCTGGCAACGACGTGCGGTGCTTCGCGCGCTGAGCTTGGCAACTTCCAGATCGGAAGTAGAGCTGCCGCTGAGTGCATTCTGGACACCTTCTTCACGCCGAGTGTCGCTGGCCCGCTGCGTGGCTGGATCAGTCGGGAGTACAAGCGCGAATCTGTGTTCGGCGGTGGGATCAATCGAGTCTTCTCAGGCGAGCAAGATTCTCTGCTCGATCAGCTGATTGGGCGGTTTGAGTTCTCGTACACGCCAGACAAGCGATTCACCAATCCGACGTTGGGTGATTACATCAAGAAGGATGAGTATCAGTTCGCACTCATTCTGGAGAAGTATCACAAGTTCAGTAGTACCTTTCCGGCTACATACTTTGTAGCGCAGTGGCTCCATAAGTCGCGAAGCGATCTGTTTGGTCGGTACTTGGGAGGAGTGGACAACACCCCTGGAGAGGCGCCGAAGGGGCAGTCTGGTGGATTCAATGCGCTCGCGCTGGCGTTGCAGCAGCCTTCGCCAACGCTTGAGTATCGTTTCGATTTCGCGATCTTGACCGATACCAAGGGTGGCTGGTACATGCAGCCAGGTGTGCGATGGAAGCCTACCAAGTCGGTCCAAGCGGACCTGTATCTCAACGCGGTGTACTCACAGCACAAGGGCGAGTATCGCGACTTTGTCGATGGCC
>NZ_AZND01000483.1:0-1391 GCF_000576205.1 Methylibium sp. T29
CAGGCCGCAGCGTTGGCCCAGGCGCTGCCGGGCGCGACGCTGCACCACGGTTTCGACGCTGGCCTGCTGGACGGCGTGCAGCGCGTGCTGAAGAGCCCGGGCCTGTCGCCGCTGGACCCGGTGCTGGCGCCGCTGCTGGCGCGCGCGGCCGAGCTTGGCGTACCCGTCGAGGGCGAGCTCGACCTGTTCGCGCAGGCCCTGGCCGGGCTGAAGGCCGAACGCGGCTACGCACCCAAGGTGATCGCCATCACCGGCACCAACGGCAAGACCACCACCACGGTGATGTGCGGCCAGCTGATCGAACGCAGCGGATTGCGCGTGGCGGTGGCCGGCAACGTGGGCCCGACGATGCTGGGCACGCTGGCGGCGGCGCTGGAGCAGGAAGGTGAACCGGAATGCCCCTCACCCCAGCCCTCTCCCGCCCCAGGGGGAGAGGGAGACGAACCGCCGGCTCCCACTCCGATCTCAGCGGGAGAGGGCGGGGGTGAGGGCCTTTCCGTGTCCGAACCTGCCGACGACGACGAAGCCCCGCTGCAGCTCGCCCCGCCGCCGCCCGCGGCGCCGGTGTTCGAGCACCTTCCCGAGGCCTGGGTGCTGGAGCTGTCGAGCTTCCAGCTCGACGGCGTGCGCGGCTTCGTGCCGGACGCCGCGGTGGTGCTGAACATCACGCAGGACCACCTCGACTGGCACGGCTCGATGCCGGCCTATGCCGCGGCGAAGGCGCGCATCTACGGCCCGGCCGACGCCTGGGGCTGCACGATGGTGGTCAACCGCGACGACGTGCAGGTCGAGGCCATGGTCCCGGCGCCATTGCCGCAGAAAGGCCGCTTCGCGAAGCCGCTGGCGCGCAAGGTGGTCCGCTTCGGGCTCGACGCGCCGCAGCGCCCCGGCGACTACGGGCTGGTGGTCGAGAACGGCATGGCCTGGCTGGTGCGCGCGCTGGAGGCCGACGAGACGATCAAGCGCCGCAAGGGCGACACCGAGGACGAGGAGATCCACCTGCAGCGCCTGATGCCGGCCGACGCGCTGCGCATCCGCGGCCGCCACAACGCCGCCAATGCGCTGGCCGCGCTGGCGCTGGCCACCGCCATCGGCCGGCCGCTGGCGCCGATGCTGCACGGCCTGCGCGAGTACGGCGGCGAGCCGCACCGCGTGGATTTCGTCGCCACGGTCGGGGGCGTCGAGGCCTACGACGACAGCAAGGGCACCAACGTCGGCGCCACGGTGGCCGCGCTCGAGGGTCTGGGCGCCGACAAGACGCCGGCCAAGCTGGTGGTGATCCTCGGCGGCGACGGCAAGGGCCAGGACTTCACGCCGCTGGTCGCGCCGGTGGCGCGCCATGTGCGCGCGGTGGCGCTGATCGGCCGCGATGCGCCGGCGATCGAGGCGGT
>NZ_AZND01000484.1:0-1383 GCF_000576205.1 Methylibium sp. T29
CGGCCGGCTTGGCCGGCGGCGCGTCCGGGGTGCTGCGCGGCGGCAGGCTGCGCTTCATGCCGGCCGAACCGCCACCGCCGAGGCGCTTGGCCTCCACGAGCGTCGGGGCCAGCCCCACTGCCAGCGACGCCGCCATCACCACACCAAGCCACCAACGCTTCATGTCCTGTTCCTTGTCAGAGTCTGCAGGCGGCCGATCGGTGGAAGGGCGCCTGTCGGAAGTATGACGTAAAGCTGACAAATTGGTTCCGAACGTCGCCGGCACCTGCGCTCAGAAGGTCTCGATCCAGCCCGACTGCCGTGCCGATTCGGGGTTCGACCCGGCTTCGCGCACCTGCTGCAGTGCCGCATCGGTGCTCAGACCCAGGCGCTTGAGCAGGCAGGCGGCGGCGGTGCCGGTGCGGCCGATGCCGGCAGCGCAATGCAGCAGCAGGACCTCGCCGCGGCCCAGGGCGAGCGCCATCTCCTCGATCCCGACCTGGAAGGCCGGTAGATCCGGCGCGACGCCGTAGTTGCGCATCGGTAGCGCCTGCCATTGGCAGGGCAGGGTGTGCGATTCGATGGCCGCCGCGTAGTCGGGCGACAGCTCGGCGATCTCCTCGAGGGGTGTCAAGCAGACGATGCGCGTCAGCCCGGCATCGCGCGCCACGGTGACGAACCGCTCCCAGGGTTGCAGCCGGCCCGGCATCGGCGACAGCCACACCCGACCGGCGACCCCGGGCGGCAGTGCGAGCGGGCGAAAGCTCATGCGGCGTTCTCCGGGGGTGTTGTTGCGAGGTCCGGCGCCAGGCCGAACTCGCGCGCCAGCAGCGCATAGGAGCGGCGGCGCACGGCCGGGTCGTGCGCCCAGGTGTTGACCACCAGTTCATCGAGCCCCAGCGCGGTCGCCAGCTCCCTCAGCTGCGCGGCGACCTGCGGGGCGCTGCCGACGAAGGCCTTGCGTTGCTGGGCCTCCAGGGCCGGTCCTTCCTCGGCGCTGAAGCCGCGTTCGGCAACTGCGTCGGGCGACAGCAGCGGGCCAAGACGGCCGCGAGCGCGGTCGATCCGCCAGCGGTCGCGGCTGAGCGCGTGGTGCCGTGCCTCGGCCTCGCTGTCGGCGGCGAGCGCCCAGACGCAGATCGTGGCCTGCGGCGTCGGGTGCCGTTCGCTCGGCTGGTACAGCGCGCGATACAGCGACAGGGCCTGCTCGACGCCCTGGCCGTCCATGAAGAAGTAGGCGAAGGCGTAGGGCAGGCCGAAGTGCGCCGCGAGCCGGGCGCCGTAGTCGGAGCTGCCGAGCACCCAGAGCGCGGGGGCCCGCTCGAAGTCGCGCGCGTCCGCCGGCGGCCGGGGATGCGCCACGATGCCGCGGTGTTGCCGCCCGGCGGTCCAGGCCTGCAGGTC
>NZ_AZND01000485.1:0-1381 GCF_000576205.1 Methylibium sp. T29
ATCTTCGGGAAGCAGCCGCCCTGCCCGCCGAAGTCCACGAACTTGTAGCCGCTCGGGTCCTTGAACTCGTCGGTCAGCTGCAGCTCGTTGTGGTTGTAGTAGGGCATCAGGATGTTCTTGGTGCCCTTGAACGTCCACTTCATGTCCGAGATGCGGCCGTTGTAGCCCTCGAAGTCCTCGATCATCAGGTCCGCGCCGAGGAAGGCGTCCGTCGTCTGCCCGGTGGCGAGCCGGCGCACGCGGCGCTGGAAGCCCAGGTAGAGGTAGGCGTCGTCGAACTTCAGGTCGTTCTCGTAGCGCTGAATCAGGAGCTGCGTGTTCTTCAGGTCCTGCGGCTCGAGCACCGTGAGGTAGATGCCGCGGAACAGCTCCGAGGGGTTGGGCGTCACCTCGGGCACCGGGGCATGCTGCACGCGGTGCTTGAAGTTCAGGAAGTGGAAGTTGAACTTCAGCGTGCGCTCGACCTGGCCGGTCGTCATGTTGCGGTACTTCCAGTAGAACGGGTAGATCGCCGCGTTGTCGCCCCAGTTGACGCCGTACTTGTAGTTCCAGGCGATCTTCTCGCCCGCGCGCGGGTCATCGACCTTGGGCTCCTCCGGGAAGGGCCGCCCGGCCACGAAGCCGGTGATCTCGCCGCTCTGGGCGCCCAGCTTGGTCGTGTTCAGGTTCTTCTTCGTCGCCTCGACGTAGAACTTGTCCATCGTGAACTGCGTGGTCGGGCCGACCTTGATCTCGTCCCAGCCGTTCTTGACGATCTCGTAGAGGCCGGGGTCCAGCGCGTCCTTGAACTGCTCGACGTTGGCCTTGTTGATGACGAGGCCGGGCGCCATCCCGGGGAAGCTCGGGAAGCCGTTCTTGTAGGGGTTGAACGAGGCCTCGACGTCGGCCTCGGTGGCGGCGCCGGCGGGGACGCTGGCGAAGGCCAGGCCCGCGGTGAGCAAGGCCAGGCCGACTTGTTGAATCTTCGTTGTCATGGTTGTTGTCTCCTGCTTCAGAACTGATACCTTGCGGTGAGGAAGATCTCGTTCTCCTTCCAGGCCGAGCCGATGGGGCCGGCGCGGAAGCGCCCGAGGGGCTCGAGGCCGCCGAGGCCGCGCGAGTAGGCGCTCAGGGGGTCGGTGTCGCCGAAGGGGGCGGTGAAGGGCGGGAACGGGTTGCAAGAGCGGCAGTCGTCGAACTTCCAGCGGTCCTCGCCGTTGCGCAGCTTGAAGTTGCCCCCGAAGCTGATCTTGAACTTGTCCGTCACGATCCAGTCGACCTGCGGCGAGGTGACCAGCGCGCGGGCCTGCACGTCGTAGGCCGTGATCAGCTGCGGGCTGACGCGGTCGTTGACGAGGAAGGCCTTCATCAGCAGCGTGGCGATCACGTTGTTCTCCCAGTT
>NZ_AZND01000486.1:0-1374 GCF_000576205.1 Methylibium sp. T29
CGCGCGCTTGCGCCGCGGCGAGCGCACGCGCCAGCACCTCGCCCCATTCGTCGAGCGAGGCCAGCAGGCGCTGCCGGAAGCCCTCGTGCAGCCCGCCCAGTTCCTGGCCCAGCGCCCCGACCAGGCAACCGCGCTGCCAGCCGTGCCGCGCCATGCCCTCGAGCGACTCGGCCAGGAAGGCGGCGAACTGCGCGTCGACGTGGTGCGCCGTCGGCGCTTCACCGCCGAAACAGCGCTCGAGCCGCTTCAGGAAGAACGCCTGGTAGCCCTCCAGCACCGCATAGCCGAAGTCGTCCTTGCTGGGGAAGTAGTGATAGAACGAGCCCTTCGGCACCCCGGCCGAACGCAACACTGCGTCCACGCCGCTGGCGGCCCAGCCGCGTTCGAGCACGGCCTCGATGCCGGCACGCACCAACCGGGCCCGCGTGCCGTCACGAGCGTCGCCGCGTTCGGCATGGCTGCGCCGGACGGCGACGGGGCGTGCGCGATCTGGCGCAAGGGAAGAGGCAGGCATGGCGCCCGAAGATTAGACCGATCGTCTACATTTTTCAAGGCCAACCGCCGCAGGCCCCTGCCGGGCACCGTCGATCGACCGAGAAAGTCAGCTAAGTGCTTGTGAAACAAGAAGTTTCCGCCTTGACGTCAGCGCCCGGCCGCCGCTATCTTCGCGGCCATGATCCGACTGCCCCGGAGCCTGCGGCCGCCATTGGCCAGCCTGTGCTTGGCCTTGTGCCTGGCCGGCACGAACGTGCAGGCCGAGCCGGGTGCCACCGACAGCGCGCCGGACAGCGTGGCCCGCTTCCTCGCCGAGCGCGGCCTGATCGAACCGATCCCGGCCGATTCCTCGTTCGCCCAGCAGGTGCGCGAGCGCGCCGCCGACTGGACCTCGGACCTCGTACTGTCGGCCATGAACTTCCTGGGCGTGCGCTACCGCCGCGGCGGCGAGACCGACGAGCAGGGCTTCGACTGCAGCGGTTTCACACGCCACGTGTTCGAGGCCAGCGTCGGCCTGGTGCTGCCGCGCCGCTCGAACGAGCAGGCCAAGGCGCCGGGCCTGCTGAACGTCAACCGCGACGAGCTCAAGCCTGGCGACCTGGTGTTCTTCAACACCCTGCGCACGGCGTTCTCGCATGTCGGCATCTACGTCGGCGACGGCAAGTTCATCCACGCCCCCCGCACCGGCGGCAAGGTGCGTGTGGAGGACATGCGTGTCGCCTACTGGAGCAAGCGCTACGACGGTGCACGGCGTGCGCCGCAGCCGGCCGAAACGGCGGCCACGGCGAGCCCGGCATCGACACCCGCAGTCGCCGCGACCGCCCTCGCCTCGCCACTCGCCAGCCCCGGTCATTGAGCGGCGCGCACGGCGCGGCTCGG
>NZ_AZND01000487.1:0-1373 GCF_000576205.1 Methylibium sp. T29
GCAGCGCGCTGGTGTTCGGCGACGCCGGCGACTTCCTCGCCTCGCGCATGGTGGCCGGCACGATCGCGGTGGCCGGCCGCATCGGCGCGCACGCCGGCTACGGCATGCGCCGCGGCAGCGTGGTCTGCGCCGGCACGGCGCCGACGATCCCGCCCACCTTCGTGGCCAACGACGCCAACATCGACGTGTTCTGGCAGCTGCTGGCGCGCGACCTGGCGCGCCATGGCGGCGCCTTCGCTGGCCTGCCGGCACGGCGCGTGCAACGGCATCTGGGCGACCTCGCTGCGGGCGGCAAGGGCGAACTGCTGCTGTGCGTCTGAGCGAGCCGCGCTCCGGCACGGCGCGGCCCGGCTAAGCTCTTGAAAGGTGCCGGGACGGACCCGGCCACTCCTGCCGCTTCATTCGATTTCTTCTTTCGTCCCACTCACTCGAGACCCTGCCATGAGCAAGACCTACACCTTCCACGCCGGCGAAGCCACCGTGTTCGCCGCAGACGGCCAGTTCACCGACGCGATGCCGGAGATCCTGATCGGCCGCACCGACGGCCCGGTCGGCGCCGCGTTCGCCAACATGATGGCGCAGAGCAAGGGCCACACCGCGATGTTCGCGATCCGCGCCTGCAACCAGATGGTCCGCCCGGCGACGATCACCGTGCCGAAGGTGACCCTGAAGGACAGTGCCAACATCGACCTGTTCGGCGGCGTGGTGCAGGCGGCCACCGCCGACGCGGTGATCGACTGCGTGATCGAGGGCATCATCCCCAAGGACGTGGCCAACGAGCTGTGCATCGTGAGCCTGGTGTGGATCGATCCCCGCTGCGCGAAGGATCCGAACCTCGACAAGAAGGACATGTACCGCACCAACTACGAGGCCACCAAGCTGGCCATCCGCCGCGCGCTGAACAACGAGCCGTCGATCGACGAGTTGATCGCGAACCGGCACACGATCCGGCACGACATGGACGACTGGTCATGACGACCACCCTCGTTGAGAAATGACGATCACCCCCGTTGCGGCTGCGCCGCTCCCCCTCGAAGGGGGCGACGCTGGCGGGCCGGCGGAGCCGGAACCGCGGCGTCCACTGGGTGGGCTGCGGTTGGCTCCGGCCTGCGCGCTGGGGCGGCGTGGTTGACTGAATGAGTGCGCGTGGACGCTGACCGAGTGCCGATGAGCGACGACGTGGAGGCCTTTGCGCTGCTGGACGACCGCGCGGCGACCGCGGAGCGGCCGAGCAGCCGGCTCTACACGGACCATGTGCGGACGCACCGCTGCGAGGATCCGGCCGCGCTCGACGCGGTGTGGCGCGCGGTCGAGGCCGACCAGCGCGCCGGCCTGCACGCGGTGCTGCTGGCCGACTACGAATGGGGCGCGAA
>NZ_AZND01000488.1:0-1370 GCF_000576205.1 Methylibium sp. T29
CGTGGCGGCGCGGTTGCCGCGGGCCTTGGCCGTCGTGCTGGGGCTGCTCTTGCGGGCGGTCGCGGCCCTGCCCGGCAGGTAGAGCACCACCGCCTGGCCGGTCTTGAAGTGGGCGCCGGCCGCCACCTTGTTCCAGTCGGCCACGCTGGCGGCGCTGAGCCGGTAGCGTGCGGCGATCGAGGCCACGCTGTCATTCTTGCGCGCCTTCACGGTGGTGCGGCGCAGCGCCGGGGCGTCAGGGGCGAGCAGCATCGTCGCGTTGTCGGCCACGCGCTCGGACACGTCGTCGAGGTGCCGGTGCGGGTGCCGGGGCACCATCAGCGTCGAGCCGGCGCGCACCAGCATGCGCGGCGGGATGCGATTGGCCTCGCGCAGTTCGGCTTCGCTCATGCCGACCCGCTTGGCGGCATCGGCCGGCTTCATCGTCGTCGGCACGACCCAGGCGGTCCAGCTGGCCAGCGGGCCCTGGTAACCGGGCAGCGCGCGCACGAACTCGTTGGCGTTGTCGTAGGGCAGCAGCACCTGCGGCGTGCCGGCGGCCAGGATCACCGGCTTGTTGAGCGAGGGGTTCAGCGCGTGGAATTCGTCGAGCGGCAGGCCGGCCAGACGGGCCACCAGGGCTGCGTCGATGTCGCGCTGGATCGGCACGCTCAGGAAGTAGGGGTGGTTCTCGATCGCGGGCAGCGTCAATCCGAAGGCCTCTGGCCGCGCGATGAGGTTCTTCACGGCCTGCAGCTTGGGCACGTAGTAGCGCGTCTCGTCCGGCATCTTCAGGCTGAGGTAGTCGGTCGGCAGGCCGAGTTTCTGGTTGCGGGCGATCGCGCGGCCCACGCTGCCTTCGCCCCAGTTGTAGGCGGCCAGCGCGAGATGCCAGTCGCCGAACATGCCGTGCAGCTTCTGCAGGTAGTCGAGCGCGGCGCGCGTGGAGGCCAGCACGTCGCGCCGGTCGTCGCGGAAGGCGTTCTGCGCCAGATCGAAGTGCTTGCCGGTCGACGGGATGAACTGCCACATGCCCGAGGCCTTGGCGGTCGACATGGCCTGCGGGTTGAAGGCACTCTCGATGAACGGCAGCAGGGCCAGTTCGGTGGGCATGCCGCGCCGTTCGATCTCCTCGACCACATGGAACAGGTAGCGACTCGACCGCTCGGTCATGCGCTGCACGTAATCGGGCCGCGTGGCGTACCACTGCTCGCGGTCGCGGACCAGCGGCGTGTCGAGGTCGGGCATCGCAAAGCCGCGCCGCACGCGTATCCACAGATCGCGTTGCGCCGCGATGGCGTCGAGGTCGATCGGTTCTTCCGGGCGCACGGGATCTGTCGGCGGGCCGGCCGCGACGGCGGCATCGTTCGGCGCGGCGGCGCTGGCGGCGG
>NZ_AZND01000489.1:0-1368 GCF_000576205.1 Methylibium sp. T29
GCGCATTCAGCCGTTGCCTCTGGTGATGTGGCGATCACATCTGATGCGAGGTTCGGGGCCGGCGGGCTTGCTGGATCGAAGGCTAGCGCAAACAAGCTAACGATCACTCCATCTGCGTCTCGTCCAGTGGCTTCGAACGAGCCGTTCTGTTTCGAGGTGTCCACGAAGATATCGAACACAGGAGACAACGACGGGAATCACTTCTTCGCTGCCGGCCCTATCACAGTCGGTAGTTTTGAAGAGACGATGTACGTCGCGCTCGACGCACCGCTCGGGAGCGGGAATATTGAATTCCCAATCCTCCCAGGCTGGAACGACATTGCCGTTGACAGAAACAGCAGCGGAACGCTAGTGATCCGAAGGAATGGGACAGCGGTCTACTCGGGAACTCACTCAGCAGCTTTTAGCGTCGCAAACGTCGTCTTGCTTGGAACGACCAACAACGACACAGCCGATACGGTCAACGTTGACAACGTTCGGATCACCTTCGGCAAGCAACTGCACGATGATGATTATCAAGTCGTCGAGGTGTCGGATGGAACCACGGGACTCGTCACGCCGGTAGATCAGACGCTTGAAGACGCCGTGACCCAAATCCTGCAAAGAACTGGGCTTCTTGGTGCCTCCGATTTCGATGTGTCAGCGTTCGATTCGAAGACCGTTCGTGGGCTGTCGATCAACCAAGTGACAACCGCACGAGCGGTCCTTGAGATTTTCTGTAGTGGCTACCTTGCTCACCTAACCGAAGGCGATCAGATCATTGGTGGTTACAGAGGTTCGTCCTCTGTTGTGACCATCCCTTATGAGGATATGGGAGCCAGCGAGGCAGACCCTATTGCTGAGCCACTCCCAATTCGCCGATCGAACGATATCGAGCAGGCTTCAAGGGTAACGGTCAAGTACCTCAACGCACTCAAAGACTACCAAACAGGCGCAGAGGCTGGAGAACGCCTCATCACAGAGAGCACCTCTGATTCGGTGACAGAAATTGCGCTCGCCTTGACGCCGGCTGAGGCAAAGAAGCTGGCTGACGTTGCGACGATGGATATTGCTGTCGGCCTCTTGTCGATAGGCCCGATCAACGTGACGAGAAAATATGCTGGCGTCGAGGTCAACGACGTTGTTCTCCTTGTCAACAGCGACGAGAGCACCTACCGGGTTCGGGTTACCAAGATCACAGACAGCGGATTGATCCGGACGCTCGAATGTGTTCTGGACGATGCAACCATCGTCAACAGCGCAGCCGCCACGGACGAGAACTACACATCGACAAGCCTCGTTCGGAACAGCTCGCCGACGGTCACTGAACTGTTTGACGGCCCGATTCTGCGTGACGCCGACAACGACGCTGGCTTCTATGTCATGCAG
>NZ_AZND01000490.1:0-1361 GCF_000576205.1 Methylibium sp. T29
GCTGCAGCCCGGCGGCCGAGCCTTGCCAGGCCTGGCGCGCGGCGCGCCAGCCGTAGGCCACCAGGAAGGCCGCACCGCCGTAGCGGAAGGCTTCCAGCAGCAGCGGCTGCGCGGCGATCAGCGCCCCGAGGCCGAACACGCCCAGCGCCACCAGCAGCCAGTCCGACAGCGTGCAGAGCAGCACCACCGGCAGCACGTGCGCGCGCATCACGCCCTGGCGCAGCACCAGGGCGTTCTGGGCGCCGATCGCGACGATCAGGCCGCCCATCATCAGCGCGCCCTGCAGCAGCGCGGCGGGCACGGCGGGGTCTGGCAGGAGGCTGGGAGACAGCATGGAGGGATTGTGGCCAGCGCCCGCCTCCCAGAGAAGTGTGATTCAAGTTATTGGCATTACATTAGAAATACTGATCGATTGACCGAGACCGCGACATGCAGAACCTCGATCCCGCCGCGCTCGATTGCCTGGCGGCGCTGGCCGACGATGGCAGCTTCGAGCGCGCCGCGCAGCGGCTGTCGATCACGCAGTCGGCGGTGTCGCAGCGGCTGCGGGCGCTCGAGTCCCAGGTCGGCCAGCTGCTGGTGGTGCGGGCCCGGCCGTTGCGGCTGACCGAGCCGGGCAAGGTGCTGCTGCGTTTCGCGCGGCAGCTGCAGGCCATGCGTGCCGACGTCGCGCGCGAACTCGGCGAGCGCATGCAGTCGCAGGCCCGGCTGCCGATCGCCGTCAACGCCGACAGCCTGGCCACCTGGGTGCTGCCGGCGCTGGACGGCCTGGTGCAGCAGGGCCTGAAAGACGGCTTCGGGCTGGAACTGATCGTCGACGACCAGGACTTCACCCACGAGTGGCTGCGCCAGGGCCAGGTGCTGGGCTGCGTGTCGACCGTGCCGCAGGCGCTGCGCGGCTGCCGCGTCGAGCCGCTCGGCGTGATGCGCTACATCGCGGTGGCCAGCCCCGGCTTCGTGGCGCGTGAGCTGGGCGGCGACGCGGCCGCCGGCCTGCACCGCGGCAACTTCGCGCGCGTGCCTTTCCTGGTGTTCAACCGCAAGGACGACACGCAGACGCAGTGGGTCGCCCAGGCCTTCGGGGTGCGCGCGCCGAGGCTGGAGGAGCGTTTCGTGCCGTCTTCCGAGGCCTATGTGCGGGCCGCCGCCCTGGGTTGGGGCATCGGCGTGGTGCCGGAGCTGCAGGTGCGCGAACGGCTCGCGCAAGGCGAGCTGTTGTGCCTGCGTCCCGACATCGGCATCGAGGTGGCGCTCTACTGGCACCAGTGGAAGCTGGGCGACGACAGCGGACTGCCGGTGCGCGCCGCGCGGCTGGACGAGGTGGGCGCGGCGCTGGCGCGCGGCGCCGCCATGGCGCTGGA
>NZ_AZND01000491.1:0-1349 GCF_000576205.1 Methylibium sp. T29
TCGGCCAGGAAGTCGCCACAGCCGGCGGCGACCAGCGGCGCCGAGGCCGCGATCGGCGCTGCGAGGAGCACGCGTTCGAGCTGGCCTGCAGTTCGTCGAGCTGCAGTTCGCGCCACGCGTTCGCGAAGGCAAGCCAGTCGGACTCGTCGGCATCACGCGCGTCCAGGCCGATCATGCGTGCCAGGCGCCGGCGGGTCGCGGCAGCATCCTTGGCGCCACCGTCGGCCGCGGGATGGAGATCGTGCGCCGGATCGAGTTCGCCGGTGAGCCGGTACACATCAGCCGTGGTCGCGAAGAACTCGTTCATCACGTTCGATGCCCGGCCGCGGAACACGACCCGCGGGGCCAGCGCACACAGCGGCGTGCGGACCACGCCTGGTAGACCAGTTCGCCGCTCTGCAGCCGGTCCGCGTCGCTGCGGCCCTGCGCGCGCACCGTCCCACCCCGCAGCGCGATCAGGTCGGTGGTGGTGCTGCCGATGTCGACCAGCACGCCCTCGCCGAGCGCCTGCGCCGCCAGCGCGGCGGTCGCCCACCAGTTGGCCGAGGCGATGGCCTGCCACTGCGCGGCCACGTCGGCCGGCGCACACCAGCCGCGCTCGCCGGCGTAGAACCACAGCGGACCGTCGAGCGCGTCGCCCATCGCTGCAGCCAGCGCCACGACGCCGGCCTCGCGGTGCTCGAACAGGTCGACCATCTCGCCGGTCATCGTGATCGCGTGCACGGCACCGCTGGCCTGCGGCCAGCGCGCCTGCGCCTCGGCCAGCACCGCGTGCAGACGGTCGAGGCCCTGCCACAGCGGGCAGGCCCATTGCGTCACGTCGCGCAGCACGCCGCGCTCGACCCAGCTGGCCTTGACGTGCGCGCCGCCGATGTCCCAGCCGACAACGACACGCTCAGGCATCGACCGGCTCCTCGTGCAGCGCCAGGATCTCGGCCGCCAGCGGACGCCCGAGCGCGGCCGACAGGCCCACGAAGGCGCAGGTCAGGCGCGGGTTGACCTCGATCACCACCGGCCCGCGCTGCGGATGCCAGACGAGGTCGATGCCGACGAAGCCGCGCAGGCCGGGCACCGCCCGCGCCACCGCCTGCGCGGTGCGGGCCAGCGCCGGGGCGCGCGCGTCGTCGAGCGCCAGTGCGTTGATGGTCACGCCCTCGTCGCTCAACTGGCCGTCGTCCGCAATGGCGATGCGCTGGCGGTTGATGCTGAGCAGTTCGGCCGAGCCGTCGCGACACAGCAGCGACAGGCTCAGAGGCTCGCCGTCGACCCAGGCTCGAGCGTGGCCGACGCGCCGCGTGCGCGGCGCTGCTGGAGGTCGACTGCGCCGCGCGCGCTGCGCGTGGCGCCGG
>NZ_AZND01000492.1:0-1331 GCF_000576205.1 Methylibium sp. T29
GGCTGAGGGTCACGGCATCACGCGGTGCCTTGCCGGCCTTCTCGGTCTTGCCCTTCAGGTCGAGCAGTTGCTCCATCTGGCCGGGGCCGATCTTGTCGACGTACTGCTTGAGGTCGGTCCTGGTAAAGGCCTGGGGGTCGTCCATGGCCTGCTGACGGAGGGTGAGGTACAGGTCCCAATTGGTCTTGACGGGTTGCCCCTGGGCTTCCATGCGGCGCTGCCGGGCTTCGGCCTGCTGGCGGTTCAGGACGGCCGCCCGGTGGGTGTCGCTCAGGCGGCCCCACGTCGTCGTGCTCACCTTGCCGGTCTGCTCGACCTCCAGCAGTGCAGTCCCGTAGTTCTGCTCCTCGTGGTCGCGGCGCGTGGCCTCGGCATAGGCGTACCTGCCCATGACTTCGGTCTTCAGCAGCTTCTCGTGCTCGCCCTGGTAGTCCTTCTCGATGAGCTGCATCGCCTCGCCCAGCGGGATCTTGCGGGCCATGATCTCGTCAGCCTGGTCCTGCGACTGCATCAGCATGTCCGACTTCTCGATCACCTTCAGCAGGGTCGGGAGCTTCTCGGCGGGGACCATGGACATCAGCGGCGACTCACGCAGGCCGGCGGGGTCCTTGCCTGCCATCGAGAGCGCTGCGGCGTAGGCGATGCTGCCCTTGGCCTGCTCGCGCATCTCGTTGCGTTCGAGCACGGACAGCTGATCGCTGTTGTCGATCTCGGCCACCTGCTGGGCGATCAAATCCAGCGCCTGGGCGGGATCGATCTCTGCAGTGGCGGCGCGCTTTCCAAGCGTCGAGGTGAGGGTCTGCCGGCGATACCCGGAGCGGGCATCGGCTTCGAACTCGATCGACTTGGTGAGCACACCTTCGCGGAGGCCGGCGAGACGACTCTGGAGGATGCGCGCCTCATCGTTGCCGGCCGCGCCACGCAGTAGCTTCGCCTTGAAGTCATCGAAGTTCCGCAGCGTCTTCTCTGTGTAGGGCTCGGCGCCGGAGGGATCGAACTGGTTTCGCCTGTCGATCTCGGTGCGCGTCCATTCGAGTTGCGCGTCGGCGATCTTCTCCGTGGCGCGGACCTTGGACTGCTCGAATTCGGCTTGCTGGTAGGCGTCCGCAGCGTCGGCCACGCCGCGCACCAGGCCGCTGGGATCGACAGGCCTGACGCCGCCGCCGTCACGTAGGGAGCCGGCGCCGACACGTTGGAAGGTCGGGGCGAGTTCGGATTGGATGATGGGGATCTTCGGCATGGCCGCTCCTAGTAAACTTCACTGCCCGATTGGCCCCGACCCACAGCGTGCAAAAAGCGTCCTGCGGTATCCCCGGTGTGAGCCTCCAACC
>NZ_AZND01000493.1:0-1323 GCF_000576205.1 Methylibium sp. T29
CGGCCGGTCGGGCGCTGCAGCCACGTTCGGCGGGGTGGGCGCGGGGACCGGTGCCGGGGCGGACGCGGGCGGCGAAGGCTGGGAAGGCGCCGGCGTCGGAACGGGAATGGGCACCACGCAGGCGCCGAGACTGAGGCACGCCATCACGGCAAGGGTCGATCGCAGGGGGTGCATGGCAGAGCTCCTCGGGATTCAGGGGTGACGCCGCTGCAGTGCGGTGGCGCGGATCGCGCTCAGCGTGCTGCGCGTGGTGCTGACCTCGGTGTCGAGTATCAGGTGCAGCAAGGTCGGTTCGTCGCGCGCCAGCGCGGCGCCGAAGGCTGGTGCGAAGCCTTCGGTGCGCTCGATGCGCTCGGCCGCCCAGCCGAAGGCCCGCGCCAGCCCCACGAAGTCGGGATTCACCAGATCGCTGCCGCTGACGCGGCCCGGGAACTCGCGTTCCTGGTGCATGCGGATCGTGCCGTAGCTCGCGTTGTCGACCAGCACCACGATGGGCCGGGCCCCGTGCGCCCGTGCCGTGGCGAGTTCCTGCACCGTCATCAGCCCGTCGCCGTCGCCGGTGAAGGCAACGACGCAGCGGCCCGGCAGCAGCAGGCTGGCTGCGACGGCAGCCGGGATGCCGTAGCCCATGGCCCCCGAGGTCGGCGAGAGCTGGCTGCCGAGGCCACGGTAGCGCCAGTAGCGGTGCAGCCAGCCGCTGAAGTTGCCGGCACCGTTGGTGACGACGGTATCGGCCGGCGCGAGCCGCTGCACGGTCTTCACGACCTCGGCCAGGTCGAGCGGCGCCACCGGCAGCGGCAGGAGGTTGGCCTGGTAGTCGGCCTGCGCTGCGGCGGCCCAGGCCGACCATGGCACGGCAGCCGGTGCCGCCAGCGTTTCCAGCGCGCGCGCCGCGTTCGCCATCGAAGACTGCAGCAGCAGGTCGGCGGCGTAGACGCTGCCCAGTTCCTCCGCGCCGGCGTGAACGTGGATCAGCGTCTGCCGCGGACGCGGCGCGGCCAGCAGTGCATAGCCGCCGGTGGTCATCTCGCCCAGCCGCGGGCCGAGGGCCAGCACCAGATCGGCATCGCGCACCCGCGCGGCGAGCTTCGGGTTCACGCCGATGCCCACGTCGCCGGCGTAGAGCGGGTGGTGGTTGTCGAACAGGTCCTGGAAGCGGAAGGCACACGCCACGGGCAGCTGCCAGTTCTCGGCGAAGCGCTGCAGTGCCTGCACCGCGCCGGCGTCCCAGCCGCTGCCGCCGGCGATCAACACGGGCCGTTGCGCGGCGAGTAGCCGGGTGCGCACCTCGCGCAGCGCGCCGGGCGCGGGCCAGGCCTGGCC
>NZ_AZND01000494.1:0-1320 GCF_000576205.1 Methylibium sp. T29
TGAACCGCCCCGGGTTTCGAGGAGGCTCCAACACTTGAGAAGATGGAGCCATGAAGAAGTCGAGCAAGTTCTCACCCGAGGTGCGTGAGCGGGCCGTGCGGCTGGTGCAGGAGCATCGCGGGGAGTACCCGTCGCTGTGGGCGGCGATCGAGTCCATCGCACCGAAGATCGGCTGCGTGCCGCAGACGCTGCTGGAGTGGGTCAAGCAGTCAGAGGTGGACGCCGGTGCCCGGCCAGGCGTCAGCACCGTCGAGGCCAAGCGCATCAAGGACTTGGAGCGCGAGGTCAAGGAACTGCGCCGGGCCAACGAGATCCTGAAGCTGGCGAGCGCGTTTTTCGCCCAGGCGGAGCTCGACCGCCGGCTGAAGTGATGTACGGGCTCGTCGACGAGCACCGCAATGTCCACGGGGTCGAGCCGATCTGCACAGTGCTGCGGATCGCCCCGTCGGCCTACCGACGGCACGCTGCCCGGTGCCGGGATCAGGCACTGCTGAGCCCCAGGGCACGACGTGACGTGGCGCTGATGCCCGTGGTCGAGCAAGTGTGGAATGCCAACCTGCAGGTCTACGGCGCGGACAAGGTCTGGAAGCAGATGAACCGCGAAGGCATCGAGGTGGCGCGCTGCACGGTCGAGCGCCTGATGCGGCGCCTGGGTCTGCGCGGTGTCAGGCGCGGCAAGGTGATGCGCACCACCATCAGCGACAACAAGGCACCATGCCCGCTGGACAAGGTGAACCGGCAGTTCCGGGCCGAGCGGCCGAACCAGTTGTGGGTGTCGGACTTCACCTATGTCTCGACCTGGCAGGGCTGGCTGTACGTGGCATTCGTCGTGGACGTGTTCGCCCGGCGCATCGTGGGCTGGCGCGTGAGCAGTTCGATGACCACCGACTTCGTCCTCGATGCTCTGGAGCAGGCCTTGTACGCCCGCCAGCCTGAACGAGACAGCAGCCTGGTGCATCACTCGGATCGCGGTTCGCAATACGTCAGCATCCGCTACAGCGAACGGCTGGCCGAGGCCGGCGTCGAACCGTCGGTGGGCAGCAAGGGCGACAGCTATGACAACGCGTTGGCCGAGACGATCAATGGCCTCTACAAGGCCGAACTGATCCATCGTCGCGCACCCTGGAAGACCAAGGAGGCGGTGGAGCTGGCCACGCTGGAATGGGTGTCCTGGTTCAACAACCACCGCCTACTCGAACCCATCGGCTACATCCCACCTGCCGAGGCCGAGGCAAACTACTACCGGCAACTCGCCAGTCAGGCTACCGAGGTGGCGGCTTGACTTAACCCAACGGGCCTCCGCGATTTCCGGGGCGGTTC
>NZ_AZND01000495.1:0-1313 GCF_000576205.1 Methylibium sp. T29
GGGTGAGGGTCACGGCGTCACGCGGTGCCTTGCCGGTCTTCTCGGTCTTGCCCTTCAGGTCGAGCAGTTGCTCCATCTGGCCGGGGCCGATCTTGTCGACGTACTGCTTGAGGTCGGTCCTGGTGAAGGCCTGGGGATCGTCCATGGCCTGCTGACGCAAGGTGAGGTACAGATCCCAGTCGGTCTTGACGGGGCGTCCCTGGGCCTCCATGCGGCGCTGCCGGGCTTCAGCCTGCTGTCGGTTCAGGACGGCCGCCCGGTGGGTGTCGCTCAGGCGGCCCCAGGTCGTCGTGCTCACCTTGCCGGTCTGCTCGACCTCCAGCAGCGCGGTGCCGTAGTTCTGCTCCTCGTGGTCGCGGCGCGTGGCCTCGGCGTAGGCGTAGCGGCCCATGACTTCGGTCTTCAGCAGCTTCTCGTGCTCGCCCTGGTAGTCCTTCTCGATCAGCTGCATCGCTTCGCCCAACGGCAGCTTGCGGGCCATGATCTCGTCCGCCTGGTCCTGCGACTGCATCAGCATGTCGGACTTATCGATCACCTTCAGCAGTGTCGGGAGCTTCTCGGCGGGCACCATGGACATGAGCGGCGACTCGCGCAGACCGGCAGGGTCCTTGCCGGCCATCGAGAGCGCCGCGGCGTACGCGATGCTGCCCTTGGCGTGCTCGCGCATCTCCTTGCGTTCGAGCACGGACAGCTGGTCGCTGTTGTCGACCTCCGCCACTTGCTGGGCGATCAGATCCAGCGCCTGCGCGGGATCGATCTCCGCGGTGGCGGCGCGTTTGCCGAGGGTCGAAGTGAGGGTTTGGCGACGGTAGCCCGCGCGGGCATCGGCCTCGAACTCGATCGACTTGGTGAGCACGCCCTCACGCAGACCGGCGAAGCGTTGCTGGAGGATGCGTGCTTCGTCGTTGCCGCTCGCGGTCTTGAGCAGCTTCGTTTTGAGAGTCTCGAAGTTCTTCAGCGTCTTGGCGGTGTAGTCCTCGGCGCTGGAGGGATCGAACTGGGTCCGCCTGTCGATCTCGGTGCGCGTCCACTCGAGCTGCGCATCGGCGATCTTCTCGGTAGCGCGGACCTTGGCTTGCTCGAAGTCGGCCTGTCGGTAGGCGTCCGCAGCGTCCGCCACGCCGCGCACCAGGCCGCTGGTGTCGATTGGCGTGACGCCACCGCCTCCAACACGTTGAAATGCCGGGGCAAGCTCGGATTGGATGATGGGAATCTTCGGCACGGCCGCTCCTAGTAAACTTCACTGCCCGATTGGCCCCGACCCACAGCGTGCAAAAAGCGTCCTGCGGTATCCCCGGTGTGAGCCTCCAACC
>NZ_AZND01000496.1:0-1306 GCF_000576205.1 Methylibium sp. T29
CCTGCGCCGGCTGCAGCTCGACGACTCACGGCGCCGCCAGCTCGCCGCGGCGCGCCGCAGCGCCGCCTACCAGGGCGAACTGCGGCGCGTGAAGACCGCCGAGGCGCAGGGCGTGGCACCGGCGGCCTCGAGCCCGATCGAGCACCAGTGCCAGGCGCTGTGGGCCGAGACGCAGCGCGTGATGCACCAACCGCGCCGCTGACCGACACCGTCACCGAAAGGACCGACGCATGACAGGAAACCCCCTGACCCTGAGCGGACGGCGTGCGCTGATCACCCAGGCCGATGCCTTCATGGGGCCGGCGCTGTGCGAGGTGTTCGCCGCGCATGGCGCAGACGTGATCGCCGACACCTCGCCGCTGGCCGATGCCGATGCGCCGGCGCGGGTGGTGGCCGCGGCCGGCGTGGTGGACCTGTTGGTGCTCAACCTGGCGATCCCGGCACCGCGCACCAGCGCGGTGGCGTCGTCCGATGCCGAGTGGGCGGCGGTGTTCGGCGCGCTGGTCGACCCGCTGCCGCGGCTGCTGCGCGCGGTGCTGCCGCAGATGATCGCGCGGCGCGCAGGCCGCGTGGTGCTGATGGGGAGCGCCGCGGCGCTGCGCGGCATGAAGAACAGCTCGACCTACAGCGCCGCGCGCGGCGCGCAGCTGGCCTATGTGCAGGCGGTCGGCGTCGAGGTGGCGCCGCACGGCGTGCGGGTGAACGCGATCGCGCAGAACTTCGTCGACAACCCGACCTACTTCCCGCCCGAGGTGCAGGCCGACCCGCGCTTCCAGGAACGCCTGAAGCGCGAGGTGCCGCTGGGCCGGCTGGTCGGCGCGCGCGAGGACGCCGAGTTCGCCGCCTACCTGTGCAGCGAGCCGGCCGACTGCTTCGTGGGCCAGGTGTTCCCGGTGTGCGGAGGCTGGGTGCCGCGATGAGGCTGACCGACCTGGGCCCGCTGCCGCTGACGCTGATCGCGTCGCTGCTGCTCGCCGTGGTGCTGCTGGCGGTACGTGTGTTCGTGATGCAGCGCGTGCAGCAGCGGCGCCAGCGCGAGAACCGGCAGGAAACCGAGCGGCTGAAGTCGCTGATGGCGGCCTACCGATCGCTGGCCGGCTCGTTCTCGCCGGCGGCCGACGAGCACGGTCCGCAAATCGAGGAGACGCTGGCCGATCTGGTGCTGTTCGGCTCGCTGGCGCAGGTGGAGCTGGCGGCGCAGTGCGCGCTGCGGCTGCGGCGCGGCGAGCCGGTGGACTGGCAGCCGCTGATCGAGGCGCTGCGCTCGGACGTGCGCGCCCAGCTCGGGCTGGACCCGATCCCGGCC
>NZ_AZND01000497.1:0-1303 GCF_000576205.1 Methylibium sp. T29
GGCCGCGTGCGCTGCAGTGCTCGCAGGCGCTGCCCTCGCCCAGCGCCGGCATCGGCGCGCCGGCTGCAGGCGCGTGAAGTCGGCCGCGATGCCTTCGAGCAGCGTCGCGGCGCTGGCGGCCACGTCGGGATGCGCCAGCAGCTTCACGCCCTCGCGCCCGTCGAGCGACAGGTAGGCGGCCTGCACGTCGCCTGGCGGGACGCCGCGCGACGCGTCCAGCAGCGCGGCGTAGAACGGCAGCTGGGTGTCCTCGAGCGGCTGCCGCAGGCGCTCGCGCAGGGTGGTCTCGCTGGAGGTCTTGTAGTCGAGGATGCGGTGCGCACCGTGGCCCCCCTTGCCCGGCACGGCATCGATGCGGTCCAGCGTGCCGCGCAGGCGCAGGCCGGCGGCCGCCAGCGCTGGCGGCTGTGCTCGCAGTTCGAGTTCGGTATCGATCACGTTCGCGCCCAGCGCCTCTTCGGCATGCCACCAGGCGAGGTAGCGCGGCAGCAGGTCCTCGAACCACACGGCGAACGGCAGGAAATCGGCATCGTCTCGCGCCAGCAGCGCCTGCCGCGCGCGGGCAATGCGCAGCAGCAAGGCGGCATCGTCCTGCGGCGCACCGGGCTGCCGCTGGCGGTGGAAGTCCTGCAGCACCGCATGCAGCCAGGTGCCGTAGTCGCGCTTGTCGACGGCGTCGTCGAGTTCCTCGGCTTCGGCCAGGCCCAGCAGGCGCTGCGCGAAGAAGCGATAGGGGCAGGCGCGCAGCGCTTCGTAGGCCGTGGCGTTGAGCGAGTCGGGCAACAGCGCCGGCGCGACCGGCAAGGGGTGCGCGAGCGGGCGCGGCACGACGGCGACGGGCGTCCGCTGCTCACCGCCCGACCTGACGGCCTCGCGTTCGTCGAACTGCAGTTGCAGCAACAGCGGGCTGGCCTGCAGCGGCTCGGCCCCGTCGCGCCGGCGGTGCAGCAGCGTGAGCCGCGGCACCCTCAGCAACTGCGCGAAGGCCCGTCGCTCGTGCTCGCGACGCTGCGCGCTCGACGGCAGGCCGAGCGCGGCCGCCAGTGCGTCGCCCAGCAAGGCCTGCGGCTTCGGCAGCGCGCCGAGATGCGCCGCATCCGCACCCGGACACACGACCGCTGCGAACGGACGCAGCATCGCGCGCGCCAGCGGCGTGAGGATCACCGGCGCCGCACCGCCGAGGTCGGGCGACGGCGGCTCGAACGAAACCGCCTCCAGCACGCCGTCGACCCAGTCGCGCAAGCCGTCGGCATCGAAGCGCACGCGCGCCGCCTGCTGCGCCCAGGCGCTGCCTGCCGGCGGC
>NZ_AZND01000498.1:0-1291 GCF_000576205.1 Methylibium sp. T29
CGCAGCGCGGCGCTGGGCGTCGGCGGCTCGCTCGGCCGCCACAACGGTTGCGGCGGACGGGGCTCTTGTTCCTCGTCGCCCGGCTCGTCGTCGAGCGGCGGATCGGGAGGGACGGGGGGCATGGGTGGCGCGAAGGCCGCGGCGGGCTCCGGCTCGAAGCCGGGCAGCCAGGAACAGGGCTCGGGGATGCGAGTCATGGGGGTCTCCGTGGGGCGACGGAGACGCACCTGCCCCGCGGGGAGATGGCTCCCCGTCAGGGTGGATGGATGGCCCACCGGATGCGCAGGCGCATGGGTGGGTGGCTCTGGTGCCGCGCGAGGCGGCGATCATTCAGTCAGATGCGGTGTCGGTGCGCCGCGGGCATCGGGCTCCAGGCGGAGCACGAAGGGGCTTGGAGGCGGGTATCGACCGCGGCGCCGACGCAAGTCGGGGCTGGGCAGGCTGACGCCTGCGGGTAGCCCTTGCACTGTGCGCGAAGGCCTGCGGGTCCGATCACGTCTCAACAGGTTGCCACTGCGAAGCCCCGCCCACGGTGGCGGCGTGCGGTGGCGATGGAACGGATCGGGTCGATCCAACAAGCACATCGCTCACGTCATGCCCTCAAGCCGCCCCACTTGATGGCGCCATCCCTCATGGGAACCTGAATCCACGGGCCGATGTCGCGCCCGCCCTCATTCAGGAGCCCCCATGAAACCCTCCAAGCAGGAGCTGGAAGCCGTGATCGCGGCTTCACCCCGCAGCTTCGTTTCCTTCAACAAGCTCGTGCTGTCGCCGACCTACCAGGCGCGGCCCGAGAACCCGGCGGCGCCGCTGCCGCTCACCGAACTGGCCGCGTCCATCGAGGCCGCGGGCCTGCTGCACAACCTGATCGTCGTGCGCGGCGCGCGTGGCTTGCACGAGGTCTGCGCCGGCGGCCGGCGTCTGCGCGCGATGGCACTGCTGGTGGAGCAAGGCCGCTGGGCCGAGAACCAGCCGGTGCCGGTGCTGGTGGTGCCGGCGGAACAAGCGCTGATGGCCAGCCTGATCGAGAACGTCGAGCGCGAGGCCTTGAACCCGGCCGACGAGTTCGCCGCCTTCGCCCGGCTCATCGACGGGGGCCGGTCGGTCGAGGACGTGGCGGCGGCCTTCGGCGTCACGCCGCAGGTCGTGAAGCGCCGGCTCAAGTTGGCGGCGGTGTCGCCTGCGCTGCTGACGCTGTTTCGCGAAGGCGGGATTGGCCTGGACTGCCTGATGGTGCTCGCATCGATCGACGACCCGGCGCGCCAGGAGCAGCTGTGGCAGCAGCTGCCTG
>NZ_AZND01000499.1:0-1291 GCF_000576205.1 Methylibium sp. T29
CTGCGCGATGCCGTAGCCGCCGCCAGGCCGGCCCCGGTCGTGGCGGCTGCCGCGGCGACCGCCACGCCGGGCGACGACTGGGAAACCTTCTGATCCGGATCCGGATGCGCACGCAGGCCTTCAGTCCGCGCCGCAACTGCCGTAAACCACTCTGACATCCCGCGCAGCGCCACGTCCGCGGCGCTCCGACACCGCACCGAGAGGATCCACCATGGACATGATCGACGCCACCCAAGTGGCCCGCCACGAAGCCCAGCGCCAGGGCAACCGCGCCGGCGCTGGCGCCCAGCCGGGCCGTGAGTACCTCAGCTTCCGCCTCGGCACCGAGGAGTACGGCATCGACATCCTGAAGGTGCAGGAGATCCGCAGCTACGAGCCGCCGACCCGCATCGCCAACGCCCCGAGCTTCCTCAAGGGCGTGATCAACCTGCGCGGTGTGATCGTGCCGGTCGTCGATCTGCGTGTGAAGTTCGGTTGCGATGCTCAGATCACGCCCATCACGGCGGTGATCGTGCTGGCTGTCAAGGGCCGCGTCATCGGCGCCGTGGTCGACTCGGTGAGCGACGTGCTGGACCTGCCGCACGACGCCATCAAGCCGGCACCGTCGATGGGCGCGGTCGTCGACACCAGCCACCTGATCGGCATCGCCACCGTGGCCGAACGCATGCTGATCCTGATGGACATCGAGTCGCTGATGACGAGCGCCGAGCTCGGCGTGATCGACGCGGTGGGCTGAGTCCGGCCACGCGCGGCGGCTCCGCCGCGCTCCCCCGCCGACGGCGCCCCGAGGGGCGCCGTTGCTCATGGGGCCGACGGGAGGCGCAGCGCGGGCCTGCGTGAAACGCGCGACACTCGTCGCAACGCGACTCCCGGACTTCCGGCATGCCCCTGCAACTCCTGACCCCTCACAGCAAGGACCTCGGTGGCGGCTTCACGGTGCGCCGCCTGCTGCCGTCGGCCCTTCGGCAGGCCGTCGGGCCCTTCGTGTTCTTCGACCACTTCGGCCCGATCACCGCCAGCCCCGCCGACGACCACGACGTGCGGCCGCATCCGCACATCGGCCTGGCGACGGTGACCTACCTGTTCGAGGGCGCGATGCAGCATCGCGACTCGACCGGCGTCTCGCAGCGCATCGAGCCCGGGGCAATCAACTGGATGACCGCCGGCCAGGGCATCGTGCACTCGGAGCGCACGCCCGAGGACCTGCGCGGCGTCGCGCGGCGCAGCCACGGACTGCAGCTGTGGGCGGCGCTGCCGGCCGAGCACGAGGACGTGGCGCCGCGCTTCGAGC
>NZ_AZND01000500.1:0-1289 GCF_000576205.1 Methylibium sp. T29
CTCCAGCGCCTCCAGCGTCGCGCGCGCCTGGCGCAACAGCGGCGCCGGCATGCCGGCCAGCCGCGCCACCTGCACGCCGTAGCTGCGGCTGGCCGGGCCGGGCTGGATCTCGTGCAGGAACACGATGTCGTCGCCGTGGCCGGTGTGCGACTCTGCCGCGCTGACGTGCACGTTCAGCGCACGCGGGTGCTTCTCGGGGAAGGCGGTCAGCTCGAAATAGTGGGTGGCGAACAGCGTGAAGGCGCGGTTGCGGTCGTGCAGCTGGCTGGCGATCGCCCCGGCCAGCGCCAGGCCGTCGAACGTGGAGGTGCCGCGGCCGATCTCGTCCATCAGCACCAGCGAGTGCTCGGTGGCGCCGTGGACGATGGCCGCCGCCTCAGTCATCTCGAGCATGAAGGTCGACTGTGCGTTCGCCAGGTCGTCGGCCGCGCCGATGCGGGTGTGGATGGCGTCGACCGGGCCAAGCCGGCAGGCTGCGGCCGGCACGTAGGAGCCCATCGCGGCGAGCAGCACCACCAGCGCCACCTGGCGCATGAAGGTCGACTTGCCGCCCATGTTGGGACCGGTGATCACCAGCATGCGGCGGTTGGCGTCGAGCCGGCAGTCGTTGGGGATGAAGCCACCGCCGCCGGTCTCGGCCAGCCGCGCCTCGACGACCGGATGGCGGCCTTGCTCGATCTCGATGCAAGGCTGGCTCACGAACTCCGGGCAGCACCAGTTCAGCACCGCCGCGCGCTCGGCCAGCGCGGCCAGCGCGTCCAGACTGGCCAGCGCGCGCGCCACGGCGCCCAGCGCGGCCAGCTGCGGCTGCAGCGCATCGAGCACGCCGTCGTACAGCAGCTTCTCGCGCGCCAGAGCACGCTCCTGTGCCGACAGCGCCTTGTCTTCGAAGGCCTTCAGCTCCGGCGTGATGTAGCGCTCGGCGTTCTTCAGCGTCTGGCGGCGCTGGTAGTCGGCCGGCACCTTGTCGACCTGGCCCTGCGTGACCTCGATGTAGAAGCCGTGCACGCGATTGAACTGCACGCGCAGGTTGGCGATGCCCGTGCGGTTGCGCTCGCGCGCCTCCAGGTCCAGCAGGAAGGCGTCGCAGTTCTGCGCAATGCCGCGCAGCTCGTCGAGCGCGGCGTCGTGGCCCGTTGCGATGACGCCGCCGTCGCGCAACAGCACCGCCGGCTCGTCGGCGATGGCGCGCTGCAGCAGGTCGGCGATCTCCGGGGCGGCGAGAGCTGCTGTGCCAGATCGGCCAGCAGCGCGCTGTCGCGCGGCACGCCGTCGCGCAGCGCGGGCAG
>NZ_AZND01000501.1:0-1282 GCF_000576205.1 Methylibium sp. T29
GACGAGCCGACCACCCATCTCGACCCACCGCACCAGGTGGCGCTGGTCCGGCTGCTGCGCCGGCTGGCGCGCGGCCACACGGTGGTCAGCGTGCTGCACGACCTGCCGCTGGCACTGCAGGCCGACCGGCTGGTGGTGCTGCAGGCCGGGCGCCTGCGCGCCGAGGGCGCGCACGACGATCCGGCGCTGCACCACGCGCTGGTCGACGTGTTCGACGGCGCGCTGCGCATCGAGCCGCTGCCGAGCCCCGGCGGCGTGCAGCGCTACATCACCGTGCCCCACCTGCCCGCCGACGCGGCGCCCTGAGACGATGAACGGACGCACACGATCGACCGCGCGGGCCGTCATGGTGCTCGGCACCACCAGCGGGGCCGGCAAGAGCTGGCTGGCGACGGCGCTGTGCCGCTGGTACGCGCGCCAGGGCCTGAAGGTCGCGCCCTTCAAGGCGCAGAACATGAGCAACAACGCGCGCGTGGTGCCGGGCAGCGGGGGCCGGCTCGGCGAGATCGGCAGCGCGCAGTACTTCCAGGCGCTGGCCGCCCGGGTGCTGCCCGACGTGCGCATGAACCCGGTGCTGCTGAAGCCCGAGAACGACACCGGCAGCCAGGTCGTCGTGCTGGGCGAGGTGCGTGCCGACCTCGCGGCCGTGCCGTGGCGCGAGCGCAGCGAGCGGCTGTGGCCGTTCGCGCAGGACGCGCTGCTGGCGCTGATGGCCGAGAACGACGTGGTGGTGATCGAGGGCGCCGGCTCGCCGGCCGAGATCAACCTGCACGCCAGCGACTACGTCAACATGCGCACCGCGCAGGCGGCGCGGGCCGCCTGCCTGCTGGTGAGCGACATCGACCGTGGCGGCGCGTTCGCCCACCTCTACGGCACGCACCAGCTGCTGCCGGCGGCGGAGCGGGCACTGCTGCGGGGCTATGTGCTGAACCGCTTCCGCGGCGACGCGCGGCTGCTCGAGCCGGGGCCGCAGCAGCTGCTGGCGCTGACCGGCGTGCCGACCCTCGCGGTGCTGCCGATGTGGCGCGGCCACGGACTGCCCGAGGAAGACGGCCTGCACGACGAGGGCCCCGGCTGGCAGCGCGGCGCCGTCGATGCCGCGGCCAGCCTGCGCATCGCCGTCGTGGCCTACCCGCGCATCAGCAACCTCGACGAGTTCCAGCCGCTGCGCCAGCTGCGCGGCGTGCAGCTGCGCTGGGCGCGCAGTGCGGAAGAGCTGGCGGGCGCCGACTGGATCGTGCTGCCCGGCTCCAAGCACACCAGCGGCGACCTGGCCTGGCTG
>NZ_AZND01000502.1:0-1277 GCF_000576205.1 Methylibium sp. T29
CTTCAGGTCTGCAAGCACGATGTCCATGCTGGAGTTGTAGTCCCAAGTCTCACCCGGAACGGTCTGATAGTGCCACTTGTACTTGCCGGTGTCGGGATCGAGTGCCACTAGTGAGCAGAGGAACAAGTTGTCACCGCCGTCAGGGCTGCGGATCTTGCGGTTCCACGGTGACCCGTTGCCGGTTCCGATGATGATCTGGTTGAACTCGGCGTCATAAGTGAACCCGTTCCAGGTGTTGCCGCCGCCGCCGTGCTTCCACCATTCGCCGGTCCAGGTCTTGGCGGCCATCTCCTGGGTTGCGTCCTCGAAGCCGTCGGCCGGATTGCCGGGAACGATGTAGAAGCGCCAGGCCTGCTTGCCGGTCTCGGCGTCATAGGCAGTGATGTAGCCGCGCGCCGCACCATTCTCGGTGCCGCCATTGCCGATCAGTACCTTACCGCGGAAGATCTTGGGATATCCGCTGACGTACATCGGCTTATCGACGTCGGTGGTCTGGACGCTCCACTTCTCCGCTCCGTCCTTCGCGTTGAGGCCGATCAGGCGGCCGTCATTGGTGGCGATGATCAGCGTGCCCTTCCAAAACCCGACGCCGCGCGTGCCACCCCAGAAGAGGCGCAGGCGCTTGCCGGCGTGCTCGATGGTCTTGGGGTCATACTCCCAGAGAACTTTGCCGGTCTTGGCATCGACAGCTCTTGTCACGCTGTACGAACCGGCAAAGTACAAAACGCCATCGACGACAAGTGGCGTGCCGAGAAGTGCTCGGTCATTGGGCAGTGGCAACTGCCATGCGAGATTGAGCCTAGAGACGTTCTTGGTGTTGATCTGGTCTAGCGGGCTGAAGCGGTTCTCGCTGTAGTCGCGGCCGTAGGAGAGCCAGTTGGCGCCGTTTCGGGTATCGGCTAGGGCCGCGTCGTCCACCACCGTTTCCGCCGCAGTCAAGCGGGCCGCGACCAGCAGCGCACACGCGAGCGCGCCCGTGATTCGTCTCTGCATGTCTCCTCCAGTCTCGATGTGATCGACGATTGTGGGGACTGAGCATTGGAGCTTCCCCTCTCTAGAGGGGGGATCGAGGGGGCGAACGCGCCATGGACGAGAACCTATGAGGAATTCCTACGCGATCGAGCGGCAGCGAATCTACTAGAACAAGATTCGCGCAGCTGTTCCGTTGATTCGTCGGCAAACGAGTCGTGGTTGTGAAAGGCCTTGCCGGCGTGCCGCGTGAAGCAGGTAGGGCAAATGAGGTAGCCATAGAAACCGAGTCGATCTCCAGGTGATGG
>NZ_AZND01000503.1:0-1277 GCF_000576205.1 Methylibium sp. T29
CGCGAAGGCGGTGTGGCTGACCGCGGTCGGCCCCGACGCCACGCTGGTGCAGCCCGGTCCGTCGATCGGTGTCGGGCTGGGCGGCTTCGGCCGCTCGGTGGGCGGCGGGGTCGGCATCTCGCTGCCGATCGGTGGCGGCAAGACCCAAACCGCCTACGGCGCCAACAGCCAGCTCACCGACGTGGCCAGCGCACGCCTGATGTGGACCGCCAAGACCCGCGCACCGAGCGACGACGACGCCAACGCGCAGGTGGCCGAGCTGGTGAAGTCCGCGGTGGCGGCGGCCGGCAAGGCCGGGTTCTTCTAGGGCCTTCCGGGGTCGGCGTCCACCCTCTCGCGCCGTCAGCTCCCCGCGTAGACCGCCGGCTCGGCCGACAGGCCCTGGCGCACCTGGCGGCTGATCTCGTCGGCCAGCACCTCGTAGCCGCCGGACTCGAGCACCGCGAAGGCCTGGCGCACCACGTCCTCGGGCGCGGACTTCGCGGCGTCGACACCGCGGACCATGTCGGTGTCCATGTAGCCCACGTGCAGGCCGACGACCTGCGTGCCCTGCGCGCGCAGCTCGTTGCGCAGGCCGTTGGTCAGCGACCATTCGGCCGCCTTCGACGCGCAATAGGTGCTGACGCCCGGCATGCTGATCCAGCTCAGCACCGACAGGATGTTGAGGATGGCGCCACCGCCGTTGCGCGCGAGCACCGGTGCGAAGGCCTGGCTCAGTTGCAGCGGGCCGAAGAAGTGCGTTTCCATCTCGCGCGCGCCGCCTCCACCGAGCCGGCCTCCAGCAGGCCGGTGCCGCGCAGGATGCCGGCGTTGTTGATCAGCAGCGACACGTCGCCGAGCTCGCGCGCCAACGCCGCCGCCTGCTGCGCGTTCGTCACGTCCAGCTGGACCGGCGTGACGCCGGCGAGCGTGACGCTGCCCGGGTCGCGCGCGGCCGCGTAGACCTTGCGGGCACCACCGGCCAGCAGCGCGGCGGCGAAGGCACGGCCGAGGCCGCGGTTGGCGCCGGTGACCAGCGCGACGGAGTCCTTGATCTTCATGAGGTGTCCTTCCAGGAGATGAGCGGGTGAATTCGCATGACGACCGTCATGCGTCGGACGAAAGCCGGGTTGCGCCGCCTGCGGATCGGCGCTCAACCCCGGCGGTGTTTCAGGGACTGCCGGCAGGCCTCGCGCAGCGCGCGCGACAGGCGCGGATCGTCGACGGCGCGCGCCAGCGACATCGCGCCGACCAGGCTGCCGACCACGGCCATCGCCTCGGCACGGGCTTCGCGCGCG
>NZ_AZND01000504.1:0-1273 GCF_000576205.1 Methylibium sp. T29
CCACCGCCCCGGCTCCGGCTGCCGAGCCGCTGAAGGCGGCCTGGGTCTACGTGGGCCCGGTCGGCGACGCCGGCTGGACCTACGCCCACGACCAGGGTCGCAAGGCGGTGGAGGCCGAGTACGGCGACAAGGTCAAGACAAGCTTCGTCGAGAAGGTGCCCGAGGGCGCCGATGCCGAGCGCGTGATCCGCGACCTGGCTGCCCAGGGCAACAAGATCATCTTCGCCACCTCGTTCGGCTACATGGAGCCGATGCTGAAGGTCGCGGCCGAGTTCCCGGACGTGAAGTTCGAGCACGCCACCGGCTACAAGACCGCGCCGAACATGCGCATCTACGACGCCAAGTTCTACGAGGACGCCTACGCGGCCGGCGTCATCGCCGGCAGCATGAGCAAGAGCGGCACGATCGGCTTCGTCGGCTCCTTCCCCATCCCCGAGGTGCTGCGCAACATCAATGCCTACACGCTGGGCGCGCAGAGCGTGAACCCGAAGATCAAGACCAAGGTGGTGTGGGTCAGCACCTGGTTCGACCCGCCGAAGGAAGGCGAGGCCGCGCAGTCGCTGATCAACGGCGGCGCCGACGTGCTGCTGCAGAACACCGACTCCTCCGCGGTGCTGCAGACCGCCGAGAAGAACGGCAAGTACGCCTTCGGCTGGGACAGCGACATGAGCGCCTTCGCGCCCAAGGCCCACCTGGCGAGCTGCATCGTCGACTGGGGCGGCTACTACAAGAAGGCGGTCAAGGACGTGATCGACGGCAGCTGGAAGACCGAGCGCACCGTGTGGGGCGTCAAGGAAGGCCAGAACGACCTCGTCAAAGTGGCCGACGTGGTGCCCGAGGCCACGAAGAAGAAGATCGACGAGATCAAGGCCGGCATGAAGGCCGGCAGCTTCGAGGTCTTCACCGGGCCGCTGCTTTCCAACGACGGCAAGGAACTGCTCGCCCAGGGCGTGGCGGCCGACCAGGCCTGGAAGGACAAGATCGACTTCTACGTGAAGGGCGTCGAGGGCAAGATACCGTCGGCCAAGTAGGCGGGGCGCGCCCCGCGGACCGGATCGCCGCGCCGCGTGCGGCTTCGGCAGGCGGGAGCGAGGGAGTGCGATGAACGACGAACATCGCGGGTGGCACCCGGTGGCGACGGCCACCGACCTGGGCGCCGGTCCGCTGGCGGCGACGCTGTTCGGCGCGGAATTGGTGCTGTGGCGCGACGAGGCCGGCACACCGCACGCGCTGGCCGACCGCTGCCCGCACCGCGGTACGCGGCTCTCGCTCG
>NZ_AZND01000505.1:0-1259 GCF_000576205.1 Methylibium sp. T29
CTGGCGGACCGCGCAGGCGTGGCGACGCATCCGCGCATCGCCCAGCGCGCGCGCGGGGCGGGCTTCGGCCGGGTGATCGAGGCGCCGCCCACGCTCGAGGCGGTGGTCGCCGCGATCGGCGTGTCACGGTCCGATGGAGAGCGGCCGATAGAATCGTCAGCACCGTGAGCGAGTCCCCAGAGCCCCCTGTCGCGCCGCCCGCGCCTCTTCCCCCGCACCCCGTGCCGGTCGTCGTCCAGCCAGCGACCCGTTCGACGCGGTCGCGGCGCTTGCAGTTGGGGCTGATGCTGCTGCTGTTGCTGGTCAGCGTGACCGCACTGTCGATGGCCTGGTACGGCCAGCGCCGGGTGCGCACGCTGGAGCAGGAGCTGGTTCGGCGCCAGCAGGACAGCGCCGGTCAGGCCACCGAGGCCCAGCTGCTGGCCAAGCAGGCCCAGGAGCTGTCGCGTGACGCGGTGGCCAAGGTCACGCTGACGGAGAGCCGGCTGGCCGAGATCACCGCGCAGCGCGGCCAGCTCGAAGAACTGATCCAGTCGCTGTCGCGTGCACGGGACGAGAACCTGGTGGTCGACATCGATGCCGGCATCCGCGTCGCGCTGCAGCAGACCGCCATCACCGGCAGCGCCGCGCCGCTGGTGGCGGCGCTGAAGGCGGCCGACGAGCGCCTCGCGCGCGTCAGCCAGCCGCGGCTCGAACCGGTGCGACGCGCGATCGCGCGCGACCTCGATCGCGTCAAGGCCGTGAGCGTGGCCGACATCGCCTCGCTGGCGATCAAGCTCGACGAGGCCGCGCGGCTGGTCGACGAGGCGCCGCTGCAGGTGCTCGATCCGCAGCGCCTGGCCGAAGCGAAGGCGCCGCGTGCGGTCGCGCGCGTTGCCCCCTCGCCGGCCAGTGCCGCAGCGTCGGCGGCTCCGTCGGCGGCCTGCGCGCGGACTGGGCGACTGGTGGCAGGGCCTGTGGCGGAGACGCGCACCTGCTGCGCGTGACGCGCATCGACCAGCCGCAGGCCATGCTGCTGGCGCCCGAGCAGGGATTCTTCCTGCGCGAGAACCTCAAGCTCCGGTTGCTCAACGCGCGGCTGGCATTGATGAGTCGCCAGTTCGACACGGCGCAGTCCGATCTGCAGGCTGCGGTCGCGGCCGTCGACAACTACTTCGACCGCGGCGCGCGCAAGACGCAGTTGCTGACCGAACTGCTGCGCAGCGTGGTGCCGCAGGCGCGCCAGGCCGGCGTGCCGCGCCCGGACGACACGCTGGCGG
>NZ_AZND01000506.1:0-1259 GCF_000576205.1 Methylibium sp. T29
CGCACGCGCTGCAGGCCCTGCGCGCCGTGGTGCTGCGCGAGGTGTTGAAGTTCTCGCAGCAGACCGGCCGGCTGCTGTCGGCGCTGGTGCGTCCGCTGCTGTGGCTGGCGGTGTTCGCGGCCGGCTTCCGCCACGTGGCCGACGCCTCGCTGCAGCAGCCCTACGACGTGTACATCGTGCCCGGCCTGGTGGGCATGGTGCTGCTGTTCAACGGCATGCAGTCCTCGCTGTCGATGGTGTACGACCGCGAGATGGGCCTGATGCGCCTGCTGCTCACCGCGCCGCTGCCGCGGCCCTGGCTGCTGTTCTGCAAGCTGTGCGCCACCGCGCTGCTGTCGGCGCTGCAGGCGCTGGCCTTCGTGGCGCTGGCGCTGCTGATCGGCACCGCGCTGCCGGGCCACTGGGCGCACGGCCTGCATGCGCTGCTCGCGCTGCTGGCCGCCGCGTTGATGCTGGGCGCGCTGGGCCTGCTGCTGTCGGTGCACATCAAGCAGCTGGAGAACTTTGCCGGCACGATGAACTTCGTGATCTTCCCGATGTACTTCCTGTCCACCGCGCTCTACCCGCTGCAGCAGCTGCAGGCCTCGGGCGTGCAGTGGATCTACCAGGTGGCGCGGCTCAACCCGTTCACGCACGCGGTGGAATGGATGCGCCTGGCGCTCTACGGCCAGGACCCAGGCAATGCACCCTGGGTGGTGCTCGGCTGCCTGGCGCTGTTCTTCACGCTCGCCTGCTGGGGCTACGACCCGCAGCGCGGCTTCGGGCAGCTCGCCAAGCGCGGCGGGGGCTGAAGCTGTCTTCCTCCCACGGCGGGCAAACTGCCCTGCACGGGAGCGCGGCGGCTGACTAAGATCGCGGCGAACCGACCCACCGCTCCGGCCTCTCGCCGGCGACCGGGCCCCGCCAACGATTCGGAGACTCCCATGCGATCCACGCTCACCCGGACCCCGCGGGCCCACGGCGCATGACGGCCGCCACCAGCGGCAACAAGCGCCGCATCGGCGGCGCGCTGCGCGCCAGCGGGCTGCCCGAACCGATCTGGCTCGAATGGGTGGCGCTGATCGGCCTGCTGGGCTTCGGCACCTGGCTGCTCGGCGTGCGCGGCGTGTGGGGCCTGCTGCTGAACTCCGACCCCACCGGACTCACGCTGGTGATCATCGTGATCTTCGTCGCCGCGTCGTTCTGGGCCGGCCAGCGCGCCCGCGAACTGCAGCAGCAGCGCGCCGCGCTGCACCACGCCATCGCCAGCGGCCGGCGCG
>NZ_AZND01000507.1:0-1258 GCF_000576205.1 Methylibium sp. T29
GGGGGCGGTCGGTTGTACCGAACGGGAGACCTGGCGCGCTGGCGAGCGGAGGGGACGCTGGAGTTCATGGGGCGGGTGGATCACCAGGTCAAGCTGCGCGGCTTCCGCATCGAGCTCGACGAGATCCAGTGCGCGCTCAACGAGTGCCCGGGCGTCAGGGAGTCGCTGGCAGTGCTGCAGGAACTCAGTCCGGGCCATCCCCGGCTGGTGGCCTTTCTGGTCGGCGAGGGCGTGCGCCCCGAGGCGGTTCGCGCCCAGTTGAAGCAGCGTCTGCCCGAGCACATGCTGCCGTCTGCCATCACGGTTCTGCCCGCCTTTCCCCTGACACCGAACGGCAAGATCGACCGGGCCGCCCTGCTGGCCCTGTCCGGGCGGGAGCGCTCGTCCGAACGCAGCGATGATGACCTGCCGGACGCTCCGATGGAGCGTCTGCTGGCGCGCATCTGGTGCGAAGTGCTGAACCTGGATCGAATCGAATCCCAGGACCACTTCTTCGAACTGGGCGGCGACTCGCTGCTCGCGTCGCAGATGATGGCGCGGGCACGCCGGCTCCTGAACGTCAAGGCGTCGGTCAATGTGCTGTTCGAGGCACCTGTCCTGGCCAAGCTGGCCAAGCGCCTGCAATCCGAGGGGGCTCGACTCGATCAGGCACGCGCCATGCCGTGGTGGCGCGCCGAGCGGCCGGCGCGTCTGCCCTTGTCCGGCGCGCAGAAGGGCCTGTGGTTCCTCGACCGTCTGCAGGGATCGAGCGAGGCGTACCACATCTCTCATGCGCTGCGCCTTCGCGGGCGGCTGAACATCGAGGCCCTGCAGGCCGCGTTGCAAGCGGTGGTCGATCGGCACGAAAGCCTGAGAACGGGCTTTGTCGAGGACGACGAGGGGCAACCGCTCCCGCGCATCAGCCCCACCGTGGCGGTCGCCATCCGGGTGCACGCTCTGGACGACGAGGGCGAGCAGGGAGAAGCCGCGTCTCGGGAAGACCGGCTGAGCGAACACCTGCAGGAACTCGTCGCGCAGCCGATGCGGCTCGACGGCGCATCGCTGCTGCGCGCACATCTTGTCCGCAACGCGCAAGACGACCATGCGTTGCTGATCGTCATGCACCACATCGTCTCGGATGGGTGGTCCGTGGCCGTGCTGATGCGCGAACTGGAACATTTCTATGCCGCCGGTCTTCGGGGCGAGAAGCCTGTCGTCGAGCGGCTGCCTGTTCAGTTCGCCGACTACGTGCTGTGGCAACAGGAGCAGGAGGATCGCG
>NZ_AZND01000508.1:0-1247 GCF_000576205.1 Methylibium sp. T29
GTGCGCGCCTCGGCGTCGAGCGCGGCGCGAAGGGCCGGGTCGGCCGGCGGCAGCGCGTCGATGCCGTCGAACAGCGCCTTGAAGTACAGCATCGTGCCGCCCACCAGCAGCGGCAGCCGGCCGCGGGCGCGGATCTCCGCCATCGCACGTCGCGCGTCGGCCACGAACTGCGCAGCCGAGTACGCGGCGCAGGGTTCGATCAGGTCGATCAGGTGGTGCGGCACGAGCGCGCGCTCGGCGGCGCTGGGCTTGGCGGTGCCGATGTCCATGCCGCGGTAGACCAGCGCCGAGTCGACGCTGACCACCTCGACCGGCAGCACCTGCGCGAGCGCCAGCGCGGCCGCGGTCTTGCCAGAGGCGGTGGGCCCGGCCAGGCACAGCGTGTCCAGCCCGGCGGCGGCGGCGGCGGGCGAGGCCGCGTTCACAGGAAGGTCTCGAACGGCCCGAGGTAGCGCCACTGCCCCGGCGGCAGCTCGCCCAGGCCGACGCGGCCGATGCGGATGCGCTTGAGCGACTCGACCTTCAGGCCGACCAGCTCGCACATGCGGCGGATCTGGCGCTTCTTGCCCTCGCGCAGCACGAAGCGCAGGTGCTGCTCGTTCTGCCACGACACCTTGGCGGGCTTGAGCTTCTCGCCGTCGAGCGTGAGCCCGTGGCGCAGCCGCGCCAGGGCCTCGGGCGGGAAGTGCTCCTTCAGGTCGGTGAGCTCGGGCCGCGCGGTCCACTGCACGCGCACCACGTACTCCTTCTCGACCGGGCTGTCCTCGCCGATCAGCAGCTTGGCGACGCGGCCGTCCTGGGTCAGCACCAGCAGGCCGGTGGAGTCGAGGTCCAGGCGGCCGGCCGGCACCAGGTGCTTGAGCTGGCTGGCGTTGAAGCGCTGCTTGCTGCCGTCGTTCGCCCAGCGGTTGGCGGCGGTGACCAGCGTGAAGGCCGGCGCGTGGCCGTCCTCGGCCTGGCCGCTCACGTAGCCGAGCGGCTTGTGCAGCAGGATGGTCACGCGCTGCGCCTGCTCCAGCCTGGCCTGCGGGTCGATGGTGATCTGCTGCTCGGGCCGCACGCGGGCGCCGAGCTGGTCGACCACCTCGCCGTCGACGCGCACGTAGCCTTGCTCGATCCACTCGTCGGCCTCACGCCGCGAGGCGAGGCCGAGTTCGCTCATGCGCTTGGAGAGGCGCGGGTTGAGCTCCTCGGTCGGGGCGCCGCCGGTGGTGCGGGCCTGGGCAGGGCGGGGCGGTGGGCGCTGC
>NZ_AZND01000509.1:0-1214 GCF_000576205.1 Methylibium sp. T29
CGCAAGCACGGCTTGGCAGGCGCGCGCCGCGCAGTGCCTGCAGGCGGCAGGCCGGCAGCCGCAGCGGCTGCGCGACGTGCCGGGCCTGGTGGTCGCACGCACGCTGGCGATGCTGATCAACGAGGCGTCCGACGCCGTGCTGCAGGGCGTGTGCAGCGCCGCGGACGCCGACCTGGCGATGAAGCTCGGCGTCAACTATCCGGCCGGCCCGTTCGAATGGCTGGCGGACTGGGATGTGCGCCAGGTGGTCGCGCTGCTCGACCGCCTGGACACCCACTACCGCGGCGAGCGCTACCGCACGAGCCCCGCGCTGCGCGAACAGGCCTGGCTGCGGAAAGCGACCGCGACCTGAGCCCCCGGCGATCGACGACCCCCTTCCAGCACTTCATCATGATCCGTGACGCCTACCTCTGCGACGCACTGCGCACCCCGTTCGGCCGCTACGGCGGCGCCCTGTCCGGCGTGCGTGCCGACGACTTGGCCGCGGTGCCGCTCGCGGCCCTGATGGCCCGCAACCCGCGGGTCGACTGGCAGGCCGTCGACGACGTGGTGCTGGGCTGCGCCAACCAGGCCGGCGAGGACAACCGCAACGTGGCGCGCATGGCCAGCCTGCTGGCCGGGCTGCCGGTGGAGGTGCCGGGCAGTACCGTCAACCGTCTGTGTGGCTCCGGCATGGACGCGGTGGGCACGGCCGCACGCGCCATCCGCAGCGGCGAGGCCAGTCTGATGCTGGCCGGCGGCGTGGAGAGCATGAGCCGTGCGCCGTTCGTGATGCCCAAGGCCGACAACGCCTGGTCGCGCAGCGCCGCGATCCACGACACCACACTGGCTGGCGCTTCGTCAACCCGCGCATGCAGGCGCTGCACGGCACCGACTCGATGCCGGAGACGGCCGAGAACGTGGCCGCCGAATTCGGCATCGAGCGCGAGGCGCAGGACCGCATGGCGCTGGCCTCGCAGCGCAAGGCGGTAGCGGCACAGCAGCGCGGCTTCTTCGACGCCGAGATCACGCCGGTGACGGTGCCGCAGCGCAAGGGCGAGCCCCTGGTCGTCGTGAAGGACGAGCACCCGCGCGAGACCAGCCTCGAGGCGCTGGCCCGCCTGAAGGGCGTGGTGCGCCCCGACGGCACGGTGACGGCCGGCAATGCCTCGGGCCTCAACGACGGCGCCTGCGCGCTGCTGCTGGCCGACGAGGCCGGTGCGGCCCGCCACGGC
>NZ_AZND01000510.1:0-1196 GCF_000576205.1 Methylibium sp. T29
CGCTTGTATGTTCAGACCAGGCCAGAACGGTAGAGTCTGATCGCCGTTGAGGCGACCAGACCGGCCCGTGCAGCTTGGTACGCGCTGGGGCCATCGAGCCCGTTACTGAGTAGAGAGCGCACGGCCGCCGTGCTGGTCTTCCTGAAGCCCGAACGGTTACGCGCGCCGGCCTGGCCGAGCGCGCATGCACAAGCAAGGGATCCGAAGACCATGTCTGCTTCCTCAGTGGTGGTGGGCATCGACGTGGCCAAGGCGCATGTCGATGTCTCGGTGCTGGGCGCCAAGCTCGATGCCCAGCGGTTTGACAACCAGGCCGAAGCTCACTCGGCGTTGACGGCGGCCTTGAAGCCGCTGAACGTGGCGCTGCTGGTGATGGAGGCCACCGGCGGCTACGAGACGGAGTTGGCCTGCGCGTTGCAGGCCGCGGGCCTGCCCGTGGCGGTGGTCAACCCGCGCCAGGCGCGTGACTTCGCCAAGTCGATGGGTCGTCTGGCCAAGACGGACAAGGTGGACGCTCGCATGTTGGCGGAGTTCGCCGCGGTGCTGCTGCGCCGCGACGATCTCGCCCGCTTCCTGCGCCCGCTGGCCGATCCGCAGCAGCAGTGGCTGGCCGCGCTGGTCACACGCCGGCGCCAACTGCTGGCCATGCTGCTGAGCGAGCGCCAGCGGCTGCAGATCACGCCCAAGGGCCTGCACCCGAGCATCGAGGCCATCGTGGCGGCCATCAAGGCGCAGCTCGACGAGATCGAAGGCCAGATGGTCGCTCACGTGCGCGAGCACTTCGCAGAGCTCGACCGGTTGCTTCAGTCGGCCAGCGGCATCGGCCCGGTGGCCAGTGCCACCCTGATCGCCGAGTTGCCCGAGCTCGGCCGGCTCAACCGGCGCGAGATCGCCGCGCTGGTAGGCATCGCACCGATGGCCAACGACTCGGGCTCCAGCAAGGGCCGACGACGCATCCAGGGCGGGCGCTTCGACGTCCGCCGCGTGCTGTACATGGCCGCGCTGACCGCCAGCCGCCGCAATCCCGCCATCAAGACCTTCTACGACCGCCTGATCGCCGCCGGCAAGCTGCCCAAGGTCGCCTTGGTCGCCTGCATGCGCAAGCTCCTGACCACGCTCAATGCCATGGTCAGAACCAACAAGCCCTGGGACAACTCGCTTCACGGCGCTTGACTCGGAAGACGGTTACTCAGTAC
>NZ_AZND01000511.1:0-1194 GCF_000576205.1 Methylibium sp. T29
CGCAGCACCGACGGCGGCTCGGCGCTCTGCGCCGCCAGCGCGGTGGCGCCGGAGAAGGTGCCGAGCGCCAGCGCCCGGCCCTGCTCGGGCGTCAGGCCCATGTCGCGCGCGGCGTCCATCAGCGCCTCGATGAACAGGAACACGTAGGCCGGGCCGGAGCCCGACAGCGCGGTCACGGCGTCGAGGTCGGCCTCGCGGTCGACCCACAGCGTGGCGCCGGTGGGCGCCAGCAGAGCCTCGACGCTGCTGCGCTGGCCGGCGTCGACCTCGGGCCGCGCGTACAGCCCGGCGATGCCCTGGCCGATCAGCGCCGGCGTGTTGGGCATCGCCCGCACCACGCAGCGGTTGCCGGTAGCGGCGACGATGGCGTCGGTGCGGATGCCCGCCATGACGCTGAGCTGGGCGGCCTCGCCCACATGCGGCGCGCAGGGCGCGGCCGCCTCCCGGAAGATCTGGGGCTTCACGGCCCACACCACCAGGCCGGCATCGGCCAGCGCCGGGGTCGCCTGCTCGGTGGCGACGATGCCGAAGGCCTGCTTCAGGCGCTCGCGCTGCTCGGCCCAGGGTTCGACGACCAGGACTTCGTGCGCGTGCACACCGCTGCGCAACAGGCCGCCGATCAGCGCGCTGGCCATGTTGCCGCCGCCGATGAAGGCGATGGGAGAGGAAAGGTGGTTCATCGGCAACTCCAGGAGCGGGATTTCGATCGGAGTTCGAGTCTAGCCAGCCGGGCGCGTTCCGCGCCGCGCGGCTCAGTGTGCGCCGGCCAGCAGCGCGGCGTTGCCGCCGGCCGCCGCGGTGTTGACGGTCACCACCTGCTCGGCACAGAAGCGGTACAGGTAGAGCGGCCCGCCGGCCTTCGGCCCGGTGCCGCTGAGGCCTTCGCCGCCGAAGGGCTGCACGCCGACCACCGCGCCGATCATGTTGCGGTTGACATAGACGTTGCCGACGCGCGCCGCGTGCGCGATGCGCTGTGCGCGCGAGTCGATGCGCGTCTGGACACCGAGCGTGAGGCCGTAGCCCAGCGCATTGATCTGCGCCACCAGCGCCTCCACGTCGGCCGCACCGCCGTGTGCGGCGGTGCCCGGGCCCCAGCGCACGACGTGCAGCACCGGGCCGAACACCTCCTGGCGCAGGTCGGCCACGCGCGCCAGTTCGTAGGCGCAGGGGGCGATGTGCTGCGCGCCGGCCGGG
>NZ_AZND01000512.1:0-1191 GCF_000576205.1 Methylibium sp. T29
ATTACTCGATGATCTTGGCGACGACGCCTGCGCCGACGGTGCGGCCGCCCTCACGGATGGCGAAGCGCAGGCCTTCTTCCATCGCGATCGGGTTGATCAGCTTGACCGTGATGCTCACGTTGTCGCCCGGCATCACCATCTCCTTGTCCTTGGGCAGCTCCACCGCGCCCGTCACGTCCGTCGTGCGGAAGTAGAACTGGGGACGGTAGTTGTTGAAGAACGGCGTGTGTCGGCCGCCCTCTTCCTTGCTCAGGACGTAGATCTCGGCGGTGAAGTGGGTGTGCGGCTTGACCGAGCCGGGCTTGCACAGCACCTGGCCGCGCTGCACGTCTTCGCGCTTGGTGCCGCGCAGCAGGATGCCGACGTTGTCGCCCGCCTGACCCTGGTCGAGCAGCTTGCGGAACATCTCGACGCCGGTGCAGGTGGTCTTCTGCGTGGCGCTGATGCCGACGATCTCGATTTCCTCGCCGACCTTGATGATGCCGCGTTCGACACGGCCGGTGACGACGGTGCCGCGCCCGGAGATGGAGAACACGTCTTCCACCGGCATCAGGAAGGCGCCGTCCACCGCACGCTCGGGCGTGGGGATGTAGCTGTCGAGGGCTTCGGCCAGCTTCATGATGGCTTGTTCGCCGAGTTCGCCCTTGTCGCCTTCGAGGGCGAGCTTGGCCGAGCCGTGGACGATGGGGGTGGCGTCACCGGGGAACTCGTACTTGTCGAGCAGTTCGCGCACTTCCATCTCCACCAGCTCGAGGAGCTCGGCGTCGTCGACCATGTCGCACTTGTTCAGGAAGACGATGATGTAGGGCACGCCGACCTGACGGGCCAGCAGGATGTGCTCGCGGGTCTGGGGCATCGGGCCGTCGGCGGCCGAGCACACGAGGATGGCGCCGTCCATCTGCGCCGCACCCGTGATCATGTTCTTCACGTAGTCGGCGTGCCCGGGGCAGTCAACGTGCGCGTAGTGCCGGTTGGCGGTCTCGTACTCAACGTGCGCCGTGTTGATCGTGATGCCGCGCGCCTTCTCTTCGGGCGCCGCGTCGATCTGGTCGTACGCCTTGGCCTCACCACCGAACTTCGACGACAGAATCGTCGTGATCGCCGCCGTCAGCGTCGTCTTCCCGTGGTCCACGTGCCCAATCGTCCCAACGTTCACGTGCGGCTTGGTCCGCTCGAATTTGCTCTTGGCCA
>NZ_AZND01000513.1:0-1186 GCF_000576205.1 Methylibium sp. T29
TCTCGATCTCCTGAAGGTCGCGGGTGACAGTTGCTTGAGAGTGCGTGCGAAGGTGGTGCCCATGGCGCGGATCGAACGCGCGACCTCTCCCTTACCAAGGGAGTGCTCTACCACTGAGCCACATGGGCATCGATACTGGTCTGAGCCCGGCTCGACAGAACCAAGGCACACATCACTACCGACCGCCGAACCTTCCCATCGCCCGAAGGCCCGCAAACCCGTGGAACTGTGGAGCGGGAGACGGGAATCGAACCCGCGTCATTAGCTTGGAAGGCTAGGGTTCTACCATTGAACTACTCCCGCCCTGGGAGTCGCTGCCCGGACCGGCACAGCCATCGCATTACACGGTTTTGCGGCCCCGAAAGACCACGGCACTCTCAAACGAAAAACGATTCGCCCTGGTGGAGGAGGCTGGATTCGAACCAGCGTAGGCGTAAGCCAACAGATTTACAGTCTGCCCCCTTTAGCCACTCGGGCACCCCTCCGGGACGAGCCCGCGACTATATCACGGCGCCTTCGGCGGACAAGCGTCATCCCCCGGCCCCGCGCCGGATTCAGGCGCCCAGCGACCAGTCGAGCGGCCGGCCGGCGCGCGCCAGGAAGTCGGCCGAGGCCGAGAAATGCCCACAGCCGATGAAGGGCAGCGGCGGCCGGCGCGCCGACAGCGGCGACGGGTGGTTGGCCTGCCAGATGCGGTGCGGCCCGCCACCGGCGGCCACGACGGCCGCCTTGGCCTGGGCGTGCGCGCCCCACAGCAGGAAAGCCACCGGCTGAGGCTGCCGCGCGACTGCCGCGATCAGCGAGTCAGTGAGCACTTCCCATCCGAATTTCGCATGACTGCCGGGCAGGCCATCCTCGACGCTCAGGCTGGTGTTGAGCAGCAGGACGCCGCGCCGCGCCCAGGCGAGCAGGCTGCCCGAGGCCGGCATCGGTTGACCGAGGTCGCGCTGCAGTTCCGCGAAGATATTGCGCAGGCTGGGCGGAGGGCGCACCCCGGTGGGCACCGAGAACGCCAGCCCCTCGGCCTGGCCGGGGCCGTGGTACGGGTCCTGGCCCAGGATGACGGCACGCACCGAGTCCAGCGGCGTCAGTTGCAGCGCCCGCAGCGGCTGCGGCGGGTAGACGGTTGCGCCGGCCGCGCGGCGCGCGGCGAGCCGCTCCATTAGCCGCTGCCCGGCGACCGAGC
>NZ_AZND01000514.1:0-1186 GCF_000576205.1 Methylibium sp. T29
CCCTAGTGTGGTGCGCCACTCTGTTCTGTACTTATGCCGCGACGGTCGCCAAGGCGGCCTTGGCCCGGGTGACCTTGGCCAGGATGTCGGTGGCGCTGGCTGTCCAGATGAACGGCTTGGGGTCGATGTTGTGATGCGCCACGTACAGATCTATGGCCAGCTCCAATTCGGCAACGCTGGCGAAACTGTCGCGCCGGATGCGCTTGTCGGTGATGTCGCGGAAGAAGCGCTCGACCATGTTCAGCCACGAGGCGCTGGTCGGCGTGAAGTGCATGACGAAGCGCGGATGACGCGCCAGCCACTTCTGCACCTCGGGGTGGCTGTGGGTGGCGTAGTTGTCCACGATCAGGTGAAGGCCCAGGTGCTTGGGCGTGCGGCGGTCGATCAGCCGCAGGAACTTCAACCACTCGGTGTGCCGGTGGCGCGGCTGGCACATCGAGATCACCTTGCCGTCCACCGTGTTGAGCGCTGCAAACAGCGTGGTGGTGCCGTGGCGCTTGTAGTCGTGCGTCATGGTGCCAGCACGCCCGCGCTTCATCGGTAGACCCGGCTGCGTACGGTTGAGCGCCTGGATCTGGCTCTTCTCGTCGCAGCTGAGCACCAGGGCGTGCTCGGGCGGGTTCATGTACAGGCCGACCACGTCGAGCAACTTGTCCTCGAACCGCGGATCACGCGAGAGCTTGAACGTGCGGCTCAGGTGCGGCCTCAGGCCGTTGCTCTGCCAGACCCGACGCACGGTGGTCGCTCCCACACCCAGGTGCGCGGCCAGCGTGCGGGTGCTCCAGTGCGTGGCGTCGACCGGCTTGTCGTGCAGCGTGGCCTGCACGATGCGCGACTCCATCTCGGCGGTGATCGTGGCCGGCCGGCCGCTGCGCGGGGCGTCCTTGCGCAGTGCGTCGATGCCGCCGCTGAGGAAGCGCTCGCGCCACAGGGCGACCTGGCGACGATCCAGTCCCACCTCGACGGCGATGTCCTTGTTCTGCAATCCCTGGGCGGCCAGCAGCACGACCAGCGCCCGTTGTTGCAGCCGAGCCTCCACCGTGCGGCGTTTGGCCAGCCCACGAAGCTCCCGCTCCGTGTCCGCATCCAGTTCAATCGTCTTGGCAACCCGCACCGTTCCAGCCTCCTGGAACGTCTGAGTATGCCGGCGCCATTAAGTTCTATAAATTCTCGCGCACTACACTAG
>NZ_AZND01000515.1:0-1183 GCF_000576205.1 Methylibium sp. T29
GGAAGGTCTGCAAAACCCGCCCGAATCTTGCATGAGTTGAAGCGACGACGCATCGGAGCAAGACGACCATGAAGCAGCTGGGCCTGGGCCTGAACCTGTCGACCAAGAAGACGCGCAAGCGCGAGTTCCTGGAAGAGATGGAACGCGTGGTGCCGTGGGGCGTGCTGGTGCAGATCGTCGAGCCGCACTACCCCAAGGCCAAGACCGGGCGACCGCCCTTCGGCATCGAGACCATGCTGCGCATCCACTACCTGCAGCAGTGGTTCGGGCTGAGCGACCCGGCGATGGAAGAGGCGCTGCACGACGTGCCGCTGTACCGGGAGTTCGCCAAGCTCGACAGCGTGACGGCACGGCTGCCTGATGAGACCACCATCCTGAGGTTCCGCCACCTGCTGGAACGCCACAACCTGGCCGTGGACATGCTGCGGGTGGTCAACGATCTGCTGCAGCATCGCGGCCTGATGCTGCGCAGCGGCACGGCGGTGGACGCCACGCTGATCTCGGCACCGAGCTCGACCAAGAACGCCGAAGGTGAGCGCGATCCGGAGATGAAGCAGACCCGCAAGGGCAACAACTGGTACTTCGGCATGAAGGCCCACATCGGCGTGGACGCGCAGTCGGGTCTGGTGCATACCGTGGCCACCACGGCGGCCAACGTCAACGACCTCAACGTCGCCGGGCAACTGCTGCACGGCGAGGAAGAAGCCGCCTTCGGCGACGCCGGCTACCAGGGCGTGCACAAGCGGGCCGAAGCCGCGGGGCCCACCTGGCATGTGGCCATGCGCCCGGGCCTGCGCAGGAAGCTCAACCCCTTCATCGAGCCGGACTTCGTGGCCGAGCGTGTGGAGAAGATGAAGGCCAGCATCCGCGCGAAGGTCGAGCACCCGTTCCGCGTCATCAAGCGGCAGTTCGGGTTCACCAAGGTGCGATACCGAGGGCTTGCGAAGAACACCGCGCAGATCGTCACGCTGTTCGCACTGTCGAACCTGTGGATGGCCAGGCGGCAGTTGATGCGAGCGCCGGGATGAGTGCGTCCGCGATACCCGCAGCGGGCTCGCGAGGTGCTGACAGTGCCTGCGAAGCGGTGCCAATCGACCGCGAGACCGGCCGAATCGAAGGCTTCGGCGCGTCACCGTCATCACGTCACTTCAAACCGCACCGCGCGTCGCGTTGTGCAGACCTT
>NZ_AZND01000516.1:0-1172 GCF_000576205.1 Methylibium sp. T29
GCGCCGCGCCCCGCCGCAGAAGCCCCGGCCGCCCTGCCGCCGGCCCTGGAGGCCGCACCCAACGGCATCCGGTTCTAACGGCCTGCGCGGCTCGCGCGCAGGATGCCGGTCAGAAGCGCAGCGTCTTCACGCCTTCGGGCGTGCCCAGCAGGCAGACGCTGGCCTTGTGCCGCGCGAACACGCCCACGGTCACCACACCGGGCCACTGGTTGACCTCGGTCTCGAAGGCCAGCGGGTCTCCGATGCGCAGGCCCTGAACATCGAGGATCAGCTGACCGTTGTCGGTGATCACACCCTCGCGCACGGTCGCGGTCGCGCCCAGCTTCGCAAAGCGCCGCTGGATCTGGCTCACCGCCATCGGCAGCACCTCGACCGGCAACGGAAAGCGCCCCAGCACGTCCACCAGCTTGGAGGCATCGGCGATGCAGACGAAACGCTCGGCCAGATCGGCCACGATCTTCTCTCGCGTCAGCGCCGCGCCACCGCCCTTGATCATGCAGCCGTGGGGGTCGATCTCGTCTGCGCCGTCGATGTAGACCGGCAGCGATTCGACCGCGGCGGCGTCGAACACACGGATGCCCTTCTCGCGCAGCCGCTCGGTGCTCTTGACCGAGCTCGACACGGCCCCGGCGATACGCTCCTTGATACCCGCCAGTGCGTCGATGAAGCAGTTGACGGTCGAGCCGGTGCCGACGCCAACGATGCTGCCTTCGGGCACGTACTCGAGTGCAGCGCGGCCGACGAGGGTCTTCAGTTCATCCTGGTTCATGATGGGTGGCCGGGGCGGGACCGGCAGGGAGGTCGTGGGAAGTCAGTGCGAATGCAGCGATCGCGGCCGCGATTATCCAAGCCTCGAAGCAAGATGCGTGTCATGCCCCCGCCACGGCGACGGCGGCCACCGCGGTATGCTCGCCCAGCAACAGGGCCGACCCGCCCTGACCTGCCCTGAAAGGCCTCCGGCTGCAGCCCGACTCGCGAGTCCTCGCCGAGCGGCCGGTCCCGAAGGCGAGGCTTCCGGCCCGCCGACCCCGACGCATGACCGAGCCCCTTTCCCTTCGTTCCTCCCGACCGCCCACGCCCCGCGGATTGCCCGCACGGTCGATCGCCGCAGCCCTGTGCCTCCTGCTGGGTGCCTGCGCCGCGCCGCCGGCCACCACCCCACCGGCCGGCGC
>NZ_AZND01000517.1:0-1140 GCF_000576205.1 Methylibium sp. T29
TCAGGCGGAGGATTAGGGGCGATGACATCGAACCCACCGAATTCACCTGGACGGTTCAAGACGATGACGTCGTCAAAGTCCAAAAGGATGACAGGGCGGTTGCTCATGGTCGTCTCGCTGAAGCCGAGCCCGGGGCAGCGCTGCGGTCCACTAAACCGCAGTACTGCTCTACTCTCAGCGCCGTGGAATGCTCGTGTCGCCCTCTAGCTCCCTGACGAGGAAAGGTCCAGCGGTCGCCGCGCTCCTGCAACCTGCTGGGCTCCGGCTGAGTTCACGACTGAATGGGGCCTTCTGAGGGGCCAATTCAGCGCCCCCTTTCCGGTGGTCGGCGAGCACTGACCGAGAACCCAGCGGCGGTCGCTGACTGGGCTGCCCACGCTTGTGCCAACTCGACCACCCGCTGCTGCCGATTCGCGATGGTCACGTCGCACAGCATTGCGGTGGGCGTCCTTCCACCTAATGCACCATGAGCTCGCTTCCAGAACATCAAGGCGCTTTCAGGCGACACGGGCCTGAGCGCACGTGACACAGCTCTTGCGATATCGAGGTCCAGGTCAACGAACTCCCGTGGGTAGTAACGGCGGCGAGATATGACGATGGACGACAGCTCGCCTCGTCGGGCTGCCCCTCCAACGGAACGAGTTGTCACTCGCCACTTCGAAGCAATAGCGCTGGCGGGAACGACTTCTCCGGTGTCCACCCATCGAAGCTTCGCCGCTATGCCTCTGGACACTGCCGCCTTAAAGCCAGTTCCTTCGGCATTCATCTCTTTGAGGCACACCAGCCAGTGAGTTGAGAAGCTCGAGAGCCTGGTCCATGCGCTTACGGAAAGACGCGTCGCCCAAGCGCTACAGCTGGTGCCTTGACCACCTTGCCTCCCGAAGCCATGAGCATGAGCCGGATGTCGTCCTGAGCAGCAACTTGTCGTCTTGGTCGATACGCGTCACTTCGGCGACCGTTTGAAAAGGTGCCCACTCGGAAAGTCAGTCGGTGAACGCACGAATACATGCAATGACGCCCACTCGAACGTCGTCTTCTTGTAGAGCTCACGCACTTCCCAAAAGTCAGTCGCGATGTAACGGCGAACGTTGAACTCAATCCCCAGTGTCTCGACGCCGCACTCCAGAACAAACCAGACAT
>NZ_AZND01000518.1:0-1133 GCF_000576205.1 Methylibium sp. T29
CCGGGCACTGGCTGGCCACGCGGGAGGGCTCGGCCGAGCCTGGCCCGGCCGGCGCGCTGGACGTGCAGGCCAGCGTGGACCGCACCGCCTTCCACGCCGCGATCGGCCACATCCACGAGGCCATCCGCGCCGGCGAGACCTACCAGGTCAACTACACCTACCGGCTGGACTTCCAGGCCCACGGCGCGCCGGTCGCGCTCTACCGCCGGCTGCGTGCGCGCCAGCCGGTGCCCTATGGCGCCTTCATCGCGCTGCCGGCCGACGAGGTGGCCGCGAGCGGCGTCGCACACGTGCTGTCGTGCTCGCCGGAGCTGTTCGTCCGCCATGCGCAGGGCCGGCTCGTCGCCAAGCCGATGAAGGGCACGGCGCCGCGCCGTGCGGTGCTCGAAGGCGACAGCGAGACCGCCCGGCTGCTGAGCCTGGACACCAAGAACCGCGCCGAGAACCTGATGATCGTCGACCTGCTGCGCAACGACCTCGGTCGCATCGCCCGCACCGGCTCGGTGAAGGTGCCGGAGCTGTTCGAGGTGGAGTCGCATGCCACCGTGTTCCAGATGACCTCGACGGTCAGTGCCGAGCTGGCACCCGGCACCGACCTGCCGACGGTGCTGCGCGCCGTGTTTCCCTGCGGCTCGATCACCGGCGCCCCCAAGCACCACACGATGGAGCTGATCGCCGGGCTGGAAAGCACGCCACGCGGCCTGTACTGTGGCGCCATCGGCTGGGTCGACCTGCCGACCGCAGCGCCGGACGGGGCCTGCGGCGACTTCTGCCTGTCGGTGGCGATCCGCACGCTGACCCTGGGCCCGCCCGCGCCCGACGGTCTGCGCGCGGGCCGGCTGGGCATCGGTGCCGGCATCGTGCTGGACAGCGAGGCCGAGGACGAATACGGGGAATGCCAGTTGAAGGGGCGTTTCCTGACCGGCCTCGATCCGGGCTTCTCGATCTTCGAGACCCTGCACGCGACGCGCGAGCAGGGCGTGCGCCATCTTGACCGTCACCTCGCGCGCCTGCAGCGCAGTGCCACCGCGCTGGGTTTTCGCTGGGACGAGATCGAACTGCGTGAGGCGCTGCAGGAGCAGGTCGGCCGCCTGCCCGCCGGCGCGCCCTGCCGGCTGCGCCTGTCGCTCGAC
>NZ_AZND01000519.1:0-1119 GCF_000576205.1 Methylibium sp. T29
CACGGCGATGCCGGCGCCGTCGGCCACCAGCGCGGCCACCGCGTCCAGGCTGCGCACCCGCACGCGGTGGTGCAGCCCACGCCCCTGGCGCAGCGCCTGAGCCTGCAGGAATCGGCTGAGCCCGCTCTCGGCGGGCAGGCCGACGAAGGCTGGTCGATCACATCGGCGAAACGCAGCGCACGCCGCCCCGCCCTGCTGCCCTGCGCCGGTTGCAGGACCACCAGGCGATCCTCGCGGAACACGCGCGTGTTCAAGCCTTCGGTGTCGACGTAGTCCGCCACGATGCCGATGTCGGCGTGCTCCTGCCGCATCGTCCGCAGCACGTCCGGACTGCCGAGTTCGCGCAGGTCGACGTCGATGTCCGGATGGGCGACCAGAAAGCGCCCCAGCAGCGCCGGCAGGTACTCGGTCATCGCCGCCGTGTTGCACAACACCCGCACGCTGCTGCGCACCCCGTGGGCGTGGGCCGACATCTCGGCGTGCAGGGCCTCCATGTCACGCTGCAGCCGCCCGGCATGCCGGCGCAGCGTGCGGCCTGCATCGGTCGGCACCACGCCCTGCTTCGACCGCACGAGCAGCGCCGCGCCGAGGGCGTGCTCGAGGTTCTGCAACCGCGTGCTCGCCGCCGACAGCGACAGGTGCATCTCGCGCGCGCCCGCGGTGATCGAGCCGGCCTCGGCGACCGCGCCGAACAGGCGCAGGTCGAACGGGTCGATGCGGAAGCCGGCAGCGCCGCGCGGGCGAGCGAGGGGCGGGACTGGGGCATCGTCATCCTTCGCGGTTGCCGAAGGATAGCTGCGCCTGTGCGCGATGGACGCCCCGAGGCCGCGCCGCGACCATGCCGGCATGGACATCGAACGGCTCGCCACTCTCGGCACCATCTTCGCGCTGGCGGGCGCGGTCAAGGGCGTGTCGGGCATGGGCCTGCCCACTGTCTCGATGGCGCTGCTGGGGCTGGTGATGCCGCCGGCTGCCGCGGCCGCCTGATGGTGTGGCCCTCGCTAGCCACGAACCTGGCGCAGTGCGCCGGCCCGAGCTGGCGCGCGCTGTGCCGCCGGCTCTGGCCGGTGTGGGCCGGCCTGCTGCTCTTCACCGTCTTCAGCCCCCTGCCCGACCTCG
>NZ_AZND01000520.1:0-1117 GCF_000576205.1 Methylibium sp. T29
CCACTCAGAACTGATAAGCCACGCGGGCGAAGATTTCGTTGTTGTGCTGAAGGCCGTCGACGAAGTCGCGGTACTCGCCCTTGTTCTGGGAGTACACGGCGTTGAGGTAGAGGTCGGCCTGGATCGACTTGGTGGGCTTCCACTTCACGCCCGGCTGCGCGTACCAGCCGCCCTTGAGATCCGTCAGGATCGCGAAGTCGAAGCGGTACTCCAGCGTCGGAGAAGGCTGCTGCAGCGCCAGCGCCACCGCGTTGAAGCCGCCCGACTGCCCGCTCGGGGACTCGCCCGGGGTGTTGCCCACGCCGCCGAGGTAGCGCCCGAACAGGTCGCTCCTGGACTTGTGCAGCCACTGCGCCACGAAGTAGGTCGCCGGGAAGGCGCTGGTGAACTTGTGGTACTTCTCCATGATGAAGGCGAACTGGTACTCGTCCTTCTCGATGTAGTCGCCCAGCGTCGGGTTGGTGAAGTGCTTGTTGGGCGTGTACGAGAACTCGAAGCGCCCGATCAGCTGGTCGAGCAGCGAGTCGGGCTCGCCCTCGAACACCCGGTTGATGCCGCCGCCGAACACCGTCTCGCGCTTGTACTCGCGGCTGAGCCAGCCGCGCAGCGGGCCGGCCACACCGGGCGTGAAGAAGGTGTCCAGGATGCACGACGCTGCCGCCTTGCTGCCGAGCTTGAAGTCGCCGTAGACCGCGCGTTCGGCACCGCAGGCGGTGGCCAGACCGACCAGGCCGTAGGGGTCGCCGGCCGCGGTGATGAAGTTCATGGAGGTGGCCACGCCCTCGATACCGTTCAGGCGCGAGTTGGAGGCTCCGCGGAACCATTCCTCGGCGCTCCAGACGCCGGTCGGCTGCACCGCGAACGCGGTGCCCGGCAGGACGTTCTCGCCCTTGGCGGCCGACCACTTGAAGACGCCGTCGGGGTTGGTGCGGTTGATGGCGAAGGCCTGGTAGCCGAAGCCGCCGGCCTCGCCCTTCAGGCGGAAGCCGACGTTCCACTTGTTCTTGACGTCCTCGTAGCCGGGCCGCTGGTCGACGGTGAACTGGTCCTGGATGAGGTTGTAGCCGGTCTCGCCGTTGGGCAGCAGCGTGGGCGCGAAGCGCTGCACGAAGCCGTC
>NZ_AZND01000521.1:0-1117 GCF_000576205.1 Methylibium sp. T29
CGCCTGTGGGCGGCCCACGACGCCGGCCTGCGTGCCTGCGCCATCGTCTTCCTGCACGGCTACCGCTACCCGCAGCACGAGGCGGCGGCGGCGCGCATCGCGCGCGAGCTGGGTTTCACGCAGGTGTCGGTGTCGCACGAGGTCAGCCCGCTGATGAAGTTCGTGTCGCGTGGCGACACCACCGTGGTCGACGCCTACCTGTCGCCGATCCTGCGCCGCTACGTCGAGCGCGTGGCCGCGCAGATGCCCGGCGTGCCGCTGTACTTCATGCAGAGCTCGGGCGGGTTGGCGCAGGCCGAGAGCTTCCAGGGCAAGGACGCGGTGCTGTCCGGTCCGGCCGGCGGCATCGTCGGCATGGTGCGCACGGCGCTCGAGGCCGGCTACACGCGCGTGATCGGCTTCGACATGGGCGGCACCTCGACCGACGTCTCGCATTACGCGGGCGAGTTCGAGCGCGCCTTCGAGACCCAGGTGGCCGGCGTGCGGCTGCGCGCGCCGATGATGAGCATCCACACGGTGGCCGCCGGCGGCGGCTCGGTCGTGCGCTTCGATGGCGGCCGGCTGCGCGTCGGGCCTGAGTCGGCCGGCGCCGATCCCGGCCCGGCCTGCTACCGCCGCGGTGGGCCGTTGACCACCACCGACGCGAACCTGCTGCTCGGGCGCATCCAGCCCGCATATTTCCCCGCGGTGTTCGGGCCGCGCGGCGACGAGCCGCTCGACGCCGAGGGCGTGGTGCAGCGCTTCGGCGCGCTGGCGCAGCAGCTCGCCGTGGCGACCGGCCGTGCCACGCTGCCGGAGGACGTGGCCGCCGGCGCGCTGCAGATCGCTGTGGCCAACATGGCCAATGCGATCAAGCGCATCTCGGTCGCGCGCGGCCACGACGTGAGCGGCTACACGCTGCAGTGTTTCGGCGGCGCCGGCGGGCAGCACGCCTGCGCGGTCGCCGACGCACTGGGCATGACGCGCGTCTTCATCCACCCGCTGGCCGGTGTGCTGTCGGCCTACGGCATGGGTCTGGCCGACCAGACCGCGATGCGCGAGGCGGCGGTCGAGCGCCGCCTCGATGCGGCAGGCCTGGCCGCCGCCGGCGAACGGCTCGATGCGCTGGCGGCCGAGG
>NZ_AZND01000522.1:0-1113 GCF_000576205.1 Methylibium sp. T29
GTTGCTGGCCAGCCGGTCGCTGCGCACCACACTGGTCGGCGCCACCGCCACCTGGCCGGGGCTCACCGGTCCGCTGCTGCGCCAGTTCGTGCACCGCCGGGACGCAGTGACCGACGCGCTGCTGCCCGCCTACCGGCTGCCGTTCGCCCGCACCGCGTTCAGCCAGCGGCTCGGCGACTGGGCCGCGGCCTTCGCGCAGGCGAGCTGCGAACCGGCCGAGAGTCTGCGGCCCGAGCGGCTCACCGCCTGGGCCGCACGCGGCCTGCCGGTGGCGCTGGTCTGGGGCGAGGAAGACCGCATCACGCCGCTGGCCCAGGGGCACGCGCTGCAGCGCTGGATGCCGGGCGCGACGCTCGCCGTGCTGCCGGACGTGGGCCACATCCCGCACATCGAGAGTCCGGAGGCCTTCGCCACGGCGCTGATCGGCGTGCTGGGCCCGCCGCGCTGAAGCCGCACCACGGGCATGGGCGCCTGCTGCCGGTCCGCACGGTCAGGCGTTCCGATGCGCATCGACGGCCGCGTTGCGATGCCGCGCGCCACGGGCCGTACCGATCAAAGCACGGGTGTCGGCGGAAAGCCCGCGTCGCGCAGCGCGTGCTCGAGCTGCGCGCGCGGCACGCCGGTCTCCACGCGCACGCGGTGCGTCGGCAGTTCGGCCTGCACCTTGGCGTCGGGGTCCAGCGCAGTGATCGCCTTCGTGATGGCGCCGACGCAGTGGCCGCAGCTCATGTCCTTGATCTCGAACTCGATCATCTGCATCTCCTGGCAGGCAATGGAAGGGCCCCGATCTTCGACGTTGCCCCGGTGGGAAGGTCAAGCGGCGGCCAGCACCCTGTCTTGCGTGAGGTCAATGGCGGCGGGTTTGACTTTGCATGATGGGAAGGTCGAGACTGCACCCATGATGAACACCGCTGCGTCGCCCCCGCTGACCCTCAGCATCGAAGGCATGAGCTGCGCATCGTGCGTGCTGCGCGTGGAGAAGGCGCTGAAGAAGGTGCCCGGCGTCACCGAGGCCGTCGTGAACCTGGCGACCGAGACCGCGCAGGTGCGCGCCGCGCCCGGCAGCTGCCCAGCGTGCTGGAGGCCGCGGTGCACGCGGCCGGCTACGAGGCC
>NZ_AZND01000523.1:0-1111 GCF_000576205.1 Methylibium sp. T29
CGCGCGGCGCGCGCGGCGGCGGCCGGCAAGTCGGGCGCCAAGCCTGCTGCGGCCAGGAAGAAGGCCGCACCGGCACGCAAGGCAGCCGCGCGCCGACGCTGACGTTTCCCGTGCCGGACTCGATGCAAGCCTTTGCCCACGCCCACGCCACCCACCCCGACGCCCGACTGGCCCTGGGGCTGGTGTGCGCGCAGCTCGACGCCCAGCTCGCCGACCGCCCCGCGCCGACGCTGGCTGGTGCTACCTGACCGACCACCACGCCAACGCCGCCGAGGCCCTGCTGGCCGACCTGCGCGAGCGCTTCCCGGGCACCGCCTGGGTCGGCAGCGTCGGCATCGGCATCTGCGCGAGCGGTGTCGAGTACTTCGACGAGCCCGGGCTCGCGGTGATGCTGGCGGCGATGCCGCACGAACAGTTCCGCGTGTTCTCCGGACGTCGGCCGCTGCAGGGCGATGCCGGCTTCGTGCCGCACACGGCGCTGGTGCACGCCGACCCGTCGACGCCCGAGCTGTCGGAGCTGGTCGGCGAGTTGAGCGAGCGGGTCGACAGCGGCTACCTGTTCGGCGGCCTCGGCTCGGCGCGCAACCGCGTGCTGACGATCGCCGCACCCGGCGGCGACGACGCCGATGAAGGTGGCGTGTTCACCGGCGGCCTGTCGGGCGTGGCGTTCACGGCCGACGTGGCGATCGTCTCGCGCATCACCCAGGGCTGCCAGCCGGTGGGCCCGGTGCGGGCGATCACGCGGATCGAGCGCAACGTGGTCTACGAGCTCGACGATCGACCCGCGCTCGACTGCCTGCTGGGCGATCTGGCCGTCGACGAGCAGGCGCCGCGCGAGGCGCTGCCCCGCATGCGCAGCACGCTGGTCGGGCTGAGCGATACCGCGACCCCGCAGCCGGGCGAGTTCGTCACCGCGGCGCGCGGCCATGCCTTCGGCACCGAGACGCGCGTGCGCCACCTGATCGGCATCGACCCGCAGCGCCGCGGCATCGCGATCGCCGACACCGCGCTGGCCGGCCAGCAGCTGGCCTTCTGCCACCGCGACACCGACGCGGCCCGCCGCGACCTGGTGCGCATCGCCACCGAGATCCGCAGCGCGCTCGAGCCCGAG
>NZ_AZND01000524.1:0-1112 GCF_000576205.1 Methylibium sp. T29
GCCGGCCTGGTGCTGGCCGCCTTCGCCGGTGCGCTGGGCGGGGGTGCTGCTGACGCTGCTGCTGTCGCGCGGCGCCCAGCACACGGTGCGGCTGCTGTTGGCCGGCGTGGTGGTGGGCGTGGTGCTCGGCGCGTTCGGTGACCTGGCGACGATGGCGGCGCCCGAGGCCCTGCGCGGCAAGCAGGCCTTCATGCTCGGCAGCACCGGTTTCCTGGGCTGGACCAGTGTCGGCCTGCTGACCGTTGGCCTGGCGCTGACGCTGCCGCTGGCGTGGCGGCTGGCGCGCGTGCTGGATGCACTGACGTTGGGCATCGACAGCGCCGTGAGCCTGGGCCTCGCGCTGCCGACGCTGCGCATGGTGCTGGTGACGGTGCTGGCGTTGGCGACCGGGCTCGCGGTGTCGCAGGCCGGACTGGTGGCCTTCGTCGGCCTGGTGTCGCCGCACCTGGTGCGGCGCTTCGTGCCGGCGACGCAGAGCTTCACGCTGGTCGCCAGCGCCGCGGCCGGTGGCTGCCTGCTGCTCGCGGCCGACGTGCTGGCGCGCAGCCTGATCGCGCCGCAGGAGCTGCCGGTCGGTGTGCTGACCGCGGTGCTCGGCGGCGGCTACCTGCTGTGGCTGCTGCACCGCCGGGGATGGCATGAACGCGCCGGTCGCGCCGCGCGAGACAGGCGGGCCGGGCCCGACCCTGCGCGCCGACGGCCTGCAGGTCGCGCTGGGCGACCACCCGGTGCTGCACGACCTGTCGCTGAGCCTGGAACCGGGCTGGACCGCCATCGTCGGCCCCAACGGAGCCGGAAAGTCCACGCTGCTGCGCACGCTGGCCGGGCTGCTGACGCCGGCGCGCGGCAGCGTGTGGCTGCAGCAGCGGCGGCTGGCCGAATGGCCGGCACGCGAGCGTGCACGGCGTATCGCCTGGCTGGCGCAGCAGGGCGACACCAGCGGCGACCTCACGGTGCGCGAGACGGTGCAGCTCGGCCGCCTGCCGCAGCTCGGCCTGTTCGCGCTGCCGGGGCCGGCCGACGAGGCCATCGTCGACGAGGCCATGGCCGCCACCGAGTGCAGTGCCTGGCAGCACGCCCGCCTGCACGAGCTGTCGGGCGGCGAGCGCCAG
>NZ_AZND01000525.1:0-1095 GCF_000576205.1 Methylibium sp. T29
GCTGGCCGCGGCGGCCTGCGATGCCGAGGCATCGGCGCCGGGCAGCAGCAGCGCGCGGCCCTGCGGATCGATGAGGACGCTGTAGCCGCCCACGTCGCCGTGCGCCAGGCCGGCCTCGTGCATGAAGGCCAGGCCCTGCAGCAGGTCGCACAGCCATTGCGCGGCCTGCACCGGCGAGGGCATCTCGCCGCCGGCCAGATGGGCGTCGAGCGTGAGGCCGGCCAGCGCCGGGCCCGCCAGGAAGGGCCAGCGTTCCTCCACGCCGACGTCGACGATGGGCAGCAGTTGCGGATGGCTCAGGCGGGCCGCGTGGCGCGCTCCGCGCAACCACGCCTCGAGCGCAGCCGCGCCGGCCGGTTGCTGGCGCGGCAGCGTGAGGTAGCGGTCGGCGCCGGCCGCCGGGTCATGGGCCAGCCACAGCATCGTGCGGCTGCTCTTGCCGAGCAGTTGCCGAAGCTCGAAACGACCGAGACGCCGGCTCGTGGACGAGCCGGCCGGCAGGGCGCCGGGCGTGGTGGTCGGGGCAGCGGGCATCGGCATGGGCACAGTGGTCACGCGATTGGACCCCGGAGCGCGCGCCGGCGAAGCCGCGAACTGCGGGGTCCGGACGGGTCTGTTCATGGCGCCGGGCCCGCCATTCCTATACTGGCCCGACCTGACCCTGCCCTGGAGTGTTCACCGATGAAGCTTGCCCTGCTCGGGACCGGACTGATGGGCGCGCCGATGACGCGCCGCCTGTGCGCGGCCGGCCTCGACGTGACCGTGTGGAACCGCACACGCGCCAAGGCCGAGGCCCTGGCGCCGGCCGGTGCCCGCGTGGCCGACACGCCCGAGGCGGCGGTGCGAACGGCCGAGCTCGTGATCACGATGCTCGAGCACGGCGACATCGTGGAGGAGCTGCTGTTCGCGCACGGCCTGGCCGACACGCTGCCACGCGGCGCGCTGCTGGTGGACATGAGCTCCATCCGGCCGGCGCAGGCGCGTGCCCACGCCGCCGCGCTGGCCGAGCGCGGCGTGGCCATCTCGTGGCAGCGTGTCGGCCAGGCCGTGCGCAAACAGCAGCTCCTCCACGATGTCGCCGTGCTCGAGCATCGT
>NZ_AZND01000526.1:0-1095 GCF_000576205.1 Methylibium sp. T29
GCGGCGGCGCGCGCAGCGCGGCGCGCTCGCGCTGTGCCTGCAGCTGCGACAGCTGCTGGGCCAGCAGCTCGTCGAACTTCAGCCGCTGCCAGGCCGGGTGGCTGTGGTCCTCCAGCGTCGCCAGCATCACCTCGGGCGCCGGGTGGTGCAGAAACAGCAGGGCCTGCTTCAGGCTCGGCAAGCCGGCCGGCACGCTGCCGGGCGGCAGCAACTCATCGAGCGGCGCGCGTGTCAGCGCCGAGCTCACCGCCTTGCGCAGGTAGGCCTGAGGCAGCTGCGCGCTGGCCGGGTAGACCGGCGTCAGCGCGGTGGCCAGCGGCGTGTCGTCGTTCACCGCCTTGAAGCTGGGGTGCACCATCTCGCGGCCGAGGAAACCGCCGCGCAACTCGCCGCGCACGCGCAGGCGCGCGCCGACCGCCAGCGTCTTCTGGTGCGAGGGGTAGAAGTGCAGGAAGCGCAGCACCAGCTCGTCGCTGTCATCGGCCAGCCGCACGATGAGCTGGCGGCGCGGTCGCAGCTCGACGCGGCTGTCGCGCACGCGGCCCTCGACCTGCACCGTCTCGCCCTCGTGCGCCGCGGCGATCGGCGTGACGCGCGTCTCGTCCTCGTAGCGCAGCGGCAGGTGCAGCGCGAGGTCGATGTCGCGCACCAGGCCGAGCTTCTCCATCGCCCGTGCCGGGCCCGACTTCGCCGGAGCGGCGGCGGCGGGCGGTGCGGAGCGCGAGGCCTGGGGCATGGAACAATTCTGCCTTCTGCCCTCGTCAGGCCGGTCCAGCCTGCACGCCATGTCCGACGCCCCCGCTCATCCCCTCACCGTTGCCGATTTCGACTTCGCGTTGCCGCCGGAGCTGATCGCCCAGCATCCGGCGCCCGAGCGCAGCGGCTCGCGCCTGCTCGACGGCCGCGGCGACACGCCGCTCGACCGCCGCTTCCGTGAACTGCCGTCGCTGCTGTCGCCCGGCGACCTGCTGGTGTTCAACGACACGCGCGTCATCAAGGCGCGGCTGTACGGCCGCAAGGCCAGCGGCGGCGGCGTCGAGGCGCTGGTCGAGCGCGTGCTGCCCGGCACGCAAGAGGTGTGGGCGCACCTGCGCG
>NZ_AZND01000527.1:0-1070 GCF_000576205.1 Methylibium sp. T29
CCAGCGCCAGCGTGGCGTCGTGCGCGCTGGTCGTTGCCTTGAATTCGACCAGCGTGGGGCGGCCGACGGTGAGCGTGCCGGTCTTGTCGAAGGCCACCGCGCGCAGGCCTTGCGCGGCCTCCAGCGCCGCCGCGTCCTTGACGAGGATGCCGTGCTGCGCCGCCACCCCGGTGCCGGCCATCAGCGCCGCCGGCGTCGCGAGGCCCAGCGCACAGGGGCAGGCGATGACCAGCACCGCGACGGCGTTCAGCGTGGCGTGCGACCAGTCGCCGCCGGCCAGACCCCAGCCGAGCAGCGTGAGCGTGGCGATCCCCAGCACCACCGGCACGAACACCGCACTGACGCGGTCGACCAGCTGCTGGATCGGGGCCTTGGCGGCCTGTGCCGTCTCGACCAGCCTCACGATGCGCGCCAGCGTCGATTCGGCACCGAGCGCCGTCGCGCGCACGCGCAGCAGGCCTTCGCCGTTGAGCGCGCCGCCGATCACGCGCTCGCCGGCGGCGCGCGCCACCGGAAGGCTCTCGCCGGTGAGCAGCGATTCGTCGAGGTGGCTCGCGCCTTCCTCGACGAGGCCGTCGACCGGCAGCCGCTCGCCGGGCCGCACGACGACGAGGTCGCCGCGCACCAGCGCCGTCAGCGGCAGTTCGGTCTCGACGCCGTCGCGCAGCACGCGCGCGGTCTCGGGCCGCAGCGCCTGCAGCGCGCGGATCGCCGCGGTGGTCTGGCGCTTCGCACGGGCCTCCAGCCACTTGCCCAGCAGCACCAGCGTGATGACGACCGCCGACGCCTCGAAGTAGAGATGCGGATCGCCGTGTGTCGCGTGGCTCCACAGCAGCTGCCACACGCTGAGGCCATAGGCCGCCGAGGTGCCCAGCGCCACCAGCAGGTCCATGTTGCCGCTGCCGGCGCGCAGCGCATGCCAGCCGTTTCGGTAGAAGCGCGCGCCGAGCCAGAACTGCACCGGCGTCGCCAGCGCCCACTGCCAGGCGGCGGGCAGCATCGCGTGGCCGCCCCACAGCAGCGCGAGCATCGGCAACGCCAGCGGCAGCGACAGCAGCGCCGCGACAGCC
>NZ_AZND01000528.1:0-1065 GCF_000576205.1 Methylibium sp. T29
GGGCGCTGGCAGCCGCACCCGGGTGCCCTCGCGCACCGCACCCACGGTGCCGCGCAGCACCGTGCTGCCGTCGGCGATGCCGGAGTTCACCTCGACCAGCGCCTCGTCGCCGCGGGCCGCGGCGTCCGCCCGCAGGCCCAGTTCGACGCCGTGCTGCACCACCCGGCCGTCCTCGACCGCCAGCACATAGGGGCGTGCCTGATCGATGCGCACGGCCGTCGCCGGCACGCTGCTCGCGGTGCGGCGCTCCAGCTCGATGCGCCCCTTGGCGAACAGGCCCTGGCGCAGGCCGGGCTGGGGCTCGACCGCGAGATAGACCATTACCGCACGCGTGCCGGCCTGGGCGGCCGGGTTGATGCGGGCCACGCGCGCCAGCACCGGCGCCGCGATGCCGTCGACCTGCAGGCGGGCGGCCGCTCCGATGCGTACCGCGCCCACGTCCTCGGGCGCGACCGCCGCCTCGAGCTCGATCCGCGACAGATCGACGATCTCGACCAGCTTCGCGTCGACCGCCACGCGTTCACCGGGCTGCGCAGCGCGCTGCGACACCTCGCCGGCGATCGGCGCACGCAGCACCGTGTCGTTCTGGGCCTTGCGCGCCAGTTCGGCAGCCGCCCGGGCCGCCTGCAACGCCGCACGTGCGGCGGCCGCGTTCGAGACCGACGTGTCGAGCGCGTTCTTCGAGATGAAGCCCTGATTCACCAGGGCGCGGTTGTTCTCCAGCGCGCGCTCGGCGATGTCGAGCTGCGCGCCGGCCTGGGCCGACTGCTCCTGCGCCTGGCGCAGCTTCCAGGCGTACTCGGTCGCGTCGATTCGACCAGCACTTGGCCGGCCGTGACACGATCGCCCTCGCGCACGCTGAGCTGCTGCACCTCGCCCGCCACCTTGGCCTTCACCACCGCGGAATTCACCGCCTTCAGTGCGCCGGTGATCTCTAGCGTGCGCAGCAGCTCGCGCGGCTGAACCCGGGCCACGTCCAGCGGCGCGAGTTCGAGGGCCACGTCGCAGGGTGCGCCAGCATGCGGCCCTGCTCGGCCTTGCGTGCCAGCAGGCCGCGGCCCAGCG
>NZ_AZND01000529.1:0-1065 GCF_000576205.1 Methylibium sp. T29
CGGCGCCGGCCACGGCCGAGGAGCTCGCGCGCGCGGCGGCGGTGGTGCGGAGCAGCCCGTCGTCCGACGGCTGCTATGCGCTGGTCGGCGACAAGCACCTGCTGTTCTCGCCGTCGGGCCGCAGCTTCCTGATGTTCGGCAAACAGGGCCGCTCCTGGGTGTCGCTGTTCGGTCCGATGGGTGACGCGCGCGAGTGGCCCGACCTGGTGTGGCGCTTCGTCGAACTGGCGGCGGCGCACGGAGGCCGCGCGGCCTTCTACCAGGTCCGGCCGGTCGCGCTGCCGCTCTACCTGGACTGCGGCCTGCAGGCCTTCAAGCTGGGCGAGCATGCGCACGTCACCTTGCCCGACTTCGACCTCAAGGGCGCCAAGCGCGCCAACCTGCGCTCCGGCGTGAACCGCGGCGAGCGCGAGGGCCTGAGCTTCGAGGTGCTGCCGCCGGCGGCGGTGGGCGCGGCGCTGCCGGAACTGCGGGCCGTGTCCGATGCCTGGCTCGGCCAGCAGAAGTCGCGCGAGAAGGGCTTCTCGGTCGGCCGCTTCGACGAGCGCTACCTGCAGCAACTGCCGGTCGCCGTGGTGCGGCGCGAAGGCCGCATCATCGCCTTCGCCAACCTGCTGGCGACCGACGCGAAGGACGAGGCCAGCATCGATTTGATGCGCCACCTGCCGGAGTCGCCGCCCGGCACGATGGACTTCCTGTTCGCCAAGATCATGCTGTACCTGCAGGCCCAGGGCTACCAGCGCTTCGGCCTGGGCATGTCGCCGATGGCCGGCATGGCCGAGCGGCGCCGCGCGCCGCGCTGGCAGCGGCTGGGGCGGCTGCTGTTCGAGCACGGCGAGCGCTTCTACAACTTCCGCGGCCTGCACAGCTTCAAGGACAAGTTCGAGCCGGTCTGGGAGGCGCGCTACCTGGCCGCGCCCGGCGGCGTGGCGCCGCTGTTCGTGCTGGTCGACGTGGCCGCGTTGATCGGCGGCGGCGTCAAGGGCGTGATCGCCAAATGAGCGTGGCGCGCGCACCCGCACTCGCGTTCGCGGTGGCGCTGGCTGCCGCGGGCATGGCGTCGGT
>NZ_AZND01000530.1:0-1054 GCF_000576205.1 Methylibium sp. T29
CCGGCGCATGCCGCAGCGCGGCGCGCAGATGGGCGTCGCGCGCCACGTCGTCGTCACCGGCCGGCTCGGGCGGGTGCGGACGGTTCATGCGCTCCCCTCGGGCGCGGTCAGCACGCCCGCACCGGGCAGGTAGGCGCCCATGCAGGTGCGCAGCTTGCTCATCGCATAGCGCAGCCGGCTCTTGGCGGTCTCGAAACCCAGTTCCAGCGCGGCGGCCAGTTCGGCGAGCGACAGGCCGTCCTCGTGGTGCAGCAGGAACACCGCCTTCTGCGCGGCGGGCAGGCCATCCAGGCAGTCGAGCAGGCGCTGGCCGGCCGCACGCCAGAAGGCCTGGTCGTCGACGCCCTGCCCGTCGGCGCCGTGGGCGACCGGCCAGCGGGCCCAAGGCTCGCCGTCGGGTTCCCAGGGGTCGGGCCCCGGCGCGTCGACCGATACCTCCCGGCCGCTCCTGCGCAGGCAGTCGACCGCGCGGTGGTGGCCCAGCGTGAACAGCCAGGTGCGAAAGCTCGCGCCCTGCGGTGCCCAGCGGGTGCGCGCGTCGATCACGCGCAGCCAGGTGTCCTGGAACACCTCGTCGGTCTGTGCCGCGCAGGCGCTGCCGAGCAGCCTGCACACGAAGCGGTAGAGCGCGACGTGGTGGCGTGCGTAGAGCCGTTCGAAGGCGCGCGCGTCGCCGCCGGCGAAGGCCTGCATCAGCGTGTCGTCGGAGGGTTCGGGCGTGGGGTCGGGCATGGGCCTGCTCAGTCTGCCATCGCGGCGGTTCGGGCTTGTACGTGCGAGGGCCGCGAACGGGGTTGAACGGCGCGACGGCATTGGTCTTGACCCCGTTCGGGCGGCCCGGCCGTATCAGCCAGCCTGGGCGCGCGACGGATCGCGGGCCTCTGTCCTGTTCACCGACTGGAGTCGACGATGACCCTGCCTTCTTCCTTGTTCCCGGGTTGGCTGCGGCCGGCCGGGCTTGCCGCCGTCAGCCTGCTGAGCGCCTGCAGCGTCGGCTGGAGCGAGGCGCACGACTGGGTCTCGCCCGCGCCGGCGCGGGCCGAGGCCGTGCGTC
>NZ_AZND01000531.1:0-1054 GCF_000576205.1 Methylibium sp. T29
ATCGACCATGTGCACGGCGAGATCATCACCACGCGCGGGCAGCTGTCGACGCTGGTGCCGCAGATGCGCGAGGGCGAGCGCGCCATCTCCGCTCGCTGGGAATGGCAGCAGACGCCGGCGATGCTGATCTTCGCCAACTTCCTGCCCGAGCCCGCGGCCGGCGCGCGCCACTTCTTCGACATCACCTGGACGCCGCCCGCGAACATCCAGCTCTCGGTCGGTGCGACGCAGGACGGCGGCGCGCTCGACCTGGCCGGCTGCATCGGCCAGTACGACCTGCACACCTGCACGCCGGAGACCGCGAACACCACCCACTACTGGTTCGCGACACGGCGCAACCACGTCGTCGAGGACGCCGACTACAACGCCATGAAGATCCAGGCCATGCATGCGGCCTTCGAGAACGAGGACGGGCCGATCATCGAGGCCGTGCACGACGAGATGGGCACCACCGACTTCTTCAGCCTGAACCCGGTGCTGATGACCAACGACGTGGCACCGGTCAAGGTGCGGCGGCGCCTGCGACAGCTGATCCAGGACGATCGGCGCGGCGCCTGAGAGCGGGCGCCGCCGCGCGCCTCAGGACTCGCGCTTCTTGAGGCGGTATTCGACCTGGCCGCGCCGCAGGCGCAGCAGGCGCGCGGCCGCGGAGATGTTGCCGTCGCTGCGCTCCATCGCGCGCTCGAACAGCAGCGACTCGATCTGCTCGAAGGACGGCAGGCGGGCCAGCAGGTCGTCGGCCAGTCGCTTGCACTGGTCGCTGGCCTCGCCGGCGCGCGGGACCAGCTCGCCGTGCGCGCCTACGCTCAGCGAACGCAGCTTGAGCTGCTCGCCGCCGGAGAACAGGTGCTGCACGTCGATCTTGCCGTCGTCGTCGGCCAGGATCACCGCGCGCTCGACCATGTTCTCGAGCTCGCGCACGTTGCCGGGCCAGTGGTAGTCCCACAGCGCGTCGTAGGCGCGCGTGGTCAGGCCGGCCACGCGCTTGCCGCAGCGCCGATTGCAACGTTCCAGGAACAGTGCGACGAGCAGCGGGATGTCCTCCAGGCGCTCG
>NZ_AZND01000532.1:0-1052 GCF_000576205.1 Methylibium sp. T29
CGCCAAGGTGAGCATGCCGCCACTGGAGTACAGCTCAAAGATGCGCTACTGGTACAGCAAAGCGGTGCTGACCAAGAACGCCCATGCGATTGAGGTTCAGGTAGCCATGAGCCACGACGGCAAAGACGGCGGCTTTCTCCGGCCCGTGGGTGGCCGCCCGACTCATTGGGCGCATCTCCATGAAAAAAATGCTTGACAGCCTATTCTCAAGTCCCTTAGGCTCAGTCTCGGTGGGCGCAAGCCTGCTCAAATCACAAGCCCTTCGGAGCAATCCGCGGGGCTTTTCTCGTTCGGGCGGCGAACTTCAATCCGACACTGGCTCGCGTAGCCGCATGGATTCGACCGCCCAACACTACAGTGCGTCCGACGTGACGGGTTCACGCCCAGGCCTTCCAAGCCTCGGAGAGCGGAGTTCGATTCTCCCCGGTCGCTCCATACCCAATACGGGCACGACCAAGCCCAAATCCACCAATCGCCGCAACCTCGCCCATCCTTGGCCGTCAGGCTCCGGGCAAGCGGCGACCCAGCGGCAGGTGGCAAAACCTCCGCTGCAGCAGGGTAGTACAGCGCTGCCTACCGGCTCCCGGACTGGCAAGCGGGCCTGAAGCTGCGACCGAACACAGGAGAGGCCATGAGCGATCTATCTGACTGCTGCTACGGCATGGGCTTCGGCCCCGAGGGTGACGGCGTGGAGCTGATGAGCCGCGCGGCTGCTATGCAGATTGCCCAGGCGGCCGCTATGGCGCTACATCGCACGCGTCAGGGTATGCAGGCCACTCGCGACCCGCGCCCGGACAGCTTCGCAAACATCCAATGGCCCAAGTGGCTGTTCGATGACAAGCCCGAGAGCAACGCCAAGCCCGCACTCCCCGCCCTAACCAGGCAAGCAGGGGAGAAGTACAAGGGGCTGGGGTTCTGCGATGGTCTTGAGTGAACTGCTCAGGATGCGCTGCCCGCAGAGCATGGCTCATCAAGTACACCAGGATCGCATATGAGCGCGCCCGAGGCATACACCGCCCAGCAGATAGACCAACTGGTCAAGAGCATCCAGA
>NZ_AZND01000533.1:0-1046 GCF_000576205.1 Methylibium sp. T29
CCCGCCAGCACCGCGGCGGCGCGGCCGGCCGCGCGCCCGCGCCGGCTCACGGCTGCACCAGCGTGAGCTTGGTGATGCCCACCGCGTTGGCGGCGGCCACGAGGTCCTTGCTCTGCTGAGTGAGGCTGGCGATCGTCTTCTGGATGCGCTGGCGGCCCGGCGCATCCTTGGCACCGACGATCTCGCGGTCGAACGGCGCCTGGATGGCCTCGGCCGCCGCCACCGAGGCGGCGATCTGGCGCGTGCCGCGCTCGGCCAGCGCGGCATCCTTCGCCGCCACCAGCTCGCGCAGCGAGGCGCCCTGCAACGTGCTGCCGTCGGCGCGCACATAGCGGCCGAGCCACACGTTCTCGATGCCCTTGGCGTTGTTCACCGCGTCGCGGTGGGTGTTGTCGGAGAAGCAGGAATGCTCGTCCTCCTGGTCCTGGCTGTTGAGCGCGACCTCCAGCCGCTCGCCGGCCAGCTCACCGCGCGACAGCGAGCCCAGGCCCACCAAGATCTTGCGCACCGATTCCTTGCCGCCCTGCTCGAAGCGCGCGCGGTAGTTGCCCTTGGTGGCCGGCGCCCAGGCCTTGACCAGGCCCGCCAGGTCGTCGACCAGCAGCTCGGTCACCACCGTGAGGTACTGGCGGCGGCGGTCGGCGTTGGGCGCCTTGCCGTCGACGAAGTCCTCGAAGCTGCGGTCGCCCGGGCCGGTCTCCGACAGGTCCTGGCCCCACAGCAGGAACTCGATGGCGTGCCAGCCGGTGGCGATGTTCTCCTCGCCGCCACGCTCGTTCTGCGCCGCGAGGTTCTTCTTGCTGATGACGAACTTGCGGTTGCCGATCAGCCCGCTGCCCGGCTTGCCCTGCACGCCGTCGACGAAGGACTCGTCCATCGGCCAGGCGTTGATCCGGCCCTCGGGGCCCTTGTCGTCGTCGATCGGGCCGCCGTAGAAGCGGAAGGCCTCGGTCTGGCCGTAGAACTCGCGCGCGGCCAGCCAGCGCTTGCGCGCCTCGGCCAGGGCCTCGGCCGACGGCGCGGCGACGAAGGCCGCGACGGCCTGC
>NZ_AZND01000534.1:0-1045 GCF_000576205.1 Methylibium sp. T29
CGCGGGCGCGCTCGATGTCCCACGCCGTGCCGCGGCCCCGCAGCAGCAGGTCGATCTCGCGCAGCGGCGCGCGCCGCTGGTCCCAGCGGCCGGGGACCTCGTTGCGCACCTGGGCCCGCAGCACCAGCGGCTGGTCGTTGTTGAGCTGCAGGACCGCGCTGCCGTTCAGCTCGGTGGTCGGCGCGGGCGTGCCGGCGGACAGGAGCGGGGCGAGCAGCCGCGCGAGGTCGAGCCGCACGAAGTGCGCGTCGAGCTGCGAGACGGGCAGGGGATCGAAGGGCGTGACCTGGGCCTTGACGTCGAGGCGCTGCGATTGCATCACCACCGTGGCCTGGGCGTCGAAGCGGCTCAGCGGGCCGGCCGCCTGCAGCGCCAGTGTCACGTCGCGGGCCCAGGGCGGTACCTGGGCTTCGCTGGCGTCAACCGCGCCGTGCAGCGCGAAGCGCGCCCGCAGCGGCAGCGGCGCGGCGGCCTCGATCTGGCCGCCGCCCTCGGCCTGCAGCCCGTTCCAGCGCAACGACAGCGCTTCGATGCGGTGGGTGCTGCCGGCCTCGACACGCGCGCTCAGGGCCTGGATCGGCGCCGCGAGCCCCGGCAGTTGCAGGCGCTCGATGCGCAGCGTGTCGATGCGCGCGCTCAGCGGGAGCTGCAGGTCGGACGGGGCGCCCGCGGCAGGCGTCGGCGCGGGCGTGGGGGAGAACTCGACCGCCACGCTGTGCGCGGCCAGCGTGCGGGCCTGGAGATGAACGAAGGGCGCGGCGAAGCGCCAGTCGACGAGCTCCAGACCGCTCGATTGCAGGCCGTCGATGCGGACCGTGCTGCGGCCGGCACGGATCGACAGCCGCGCCAGCGAGAACTCGCTGGTCGGCCCGAGCAGCGCGCCGCGTGGGGCTTCGAGCGTGAGCCCCGGCACATGCATGCCGATCTGATCGAGCCACCAGCGCGTGCCGGCCTCGGTGTGCAGCGCCTGCCACGCCGAGGCGATGACCGCCGCCGCGGCCAGCGGCAGCGCGAGCACCGCACCCAGCAGCCACGGCCAGCGGCG
>NZ_AZND01000535.1:0-1043 GCF_000576205.1 Methylibium sp. T29
CTTGATTAGCGACGAACCTCAGCCGGCTCACGTGGTGAGCTACCGAGGGTTGAAGATGGGTTCACCGCCACAGGAGGTGAACCATGACGATGAACCGAGTGCAGTTTCAAGCTGGACTTTCGATGGCCGAATTCATGAACCGCTACGGCAGCGAGGAGAAGTGCGAGGCGGCGCCGATCGCCTCGCGGTGGCCGGCGGGCTTTGCCTGTCCGGCATGCGGTTGCGGCCAGAACAGCTCGTTTCGGCGCGAGGGCCGGCTGTACTTTCAGTGCGCCGCGTGCCGCCACCAGTGCAGCGTCATCAGCGGGACGATCTTCGAGGCCACCAAGCTGGGGCTGTCGCGCTGGTTCCTGGCCATGCACCTGCTGACCCAGTCCAAGAACAACGTCGCCGCGCTCGAGCTGATGCGCCACCTGGGCGTTTGCTACAAGACCGCCTGGCTGGTCAAGCACAAGCTCATGGAGGTCATGCGCGTGCGCGAGGACGCCCGCCAGCTCGAGGGCCGAGTGGAGATTGACGACGCCTACCTGGGCGGCGAGCGCTCGGGCGGCAAGGCCGGGCGAGGCTCGCAGAACAAGGTGCCGTTCGTCGCCGCGGTGCAGACCACGCCCGACGGCCAGCCGCAGTTCGTGTGCTTGCGCCAGCAACCGTTCACGCACGAGGAGGTGGCGGTGTTCGCCGCACGCTCGATCGCGCCCTCGGCCACCGTCGTCTCCGACGGCCTGTGGTGCTTCGGCGCCGTGCAGATCGTCGGGGCCGAGCACGAGCGCGTGGTCACCGGCGGCGGCAAGGCCAGCACCGAGTTGCCGCAGTTCAAGGCGATCAACACCTTCCTGGGCAACCTCAAGCGCTCGCTCAGCGGTACTTACCACGCCTTCGACTTCGCCAAGTACGCCCATCGCTATCTCGCCGAGGCCCAATACCGATTCAACCGTCGATTCAATCTGGCTCCATCCTGGTTCGCCTGCTTCGCGCCGCTTGCCTTTCAATCCCGGCCCCGGCGCACGTCATTCGTGTGGCTGAGGTTGGTCGCTAATCAGGAG
>NZ_AZND01000536.1:0-1036 GCF_000576205.1 Methylibium sp. T29
CGGCGAGGCTGCGGGCGCCGATGGCTCGGCCGAGCCCGGCGCCGAACGCCCGCCGCAGGCACCGCGACCGGCGCTCGATCCGGCGCTGGTGGTGGAGCGCTTCGAGGAAGTGCTGTCGGGTGCCTACGACGCCGAGCCACCCGAGCCGGACGATGAGGCCAGCGTCGAGCAGTCGACCAAGCGCGTGCTGCGCCCCGAGCCCGAGGCGCCCAAGCTGCACAAGGTGCTGGCGCAGTCGGGCATCGGTTCGCGCCGCGACATGGAACAGTTCATCCTCGACGGCAAGGTCACGGTCAACGACGAGGTGGCCCATGTGGGCATGCGCATCTCCTACGGCGACCGCATCGCCGTCGACGGCAAGCCGGTGCGTCTGCGCATCCAGCCGGGCCCGGCGCGGCTGCTGGCCTATCACAAGCCGACCGGCGAAGTGGTCACGCTGAACGACCCGGAAGGGCGTCCCACGGTGTTTCGCCGTCTGCCGCGCCTTCAGCAGGGCAAGTGGCAGTCCGTCGGTCGCCTGGATATCAACACCGAGGGCCTGCTGCTGTTCACCAACTCGGGTGAACTGGCGAACCAACTGATGCATCCCCGCTTCGGCGTCGAGCGCGAGTACGCGGTGCGCGTGCTCGGCAGCCTGAACGAGGAACAGCGCGCGAAGCTGCTCGAGGGCGTGGAGATCGACGGTCAGACCGCCGGCTTCAAGAGCATCGAGGAGGGCGGTGGCGAAGGAGCGAACCGCTGGTACCGCGTGGTCATCACCGAAGGGCGCAACCGTGAGGTGCGCAAGCTGTTCGACAAGGTCGGCCTGGCCGTGAGCCGTCTGATCCGCATTCGCTACGGCACTGTGGTGCTGCCGCGCGGCCTCAAGCGCGGCGTCTGGGTCGAGCTCGACGACCAGGACCTGCGCGCGATCCGCCAGCTGGCCAGCGGCAACCGTGGCGCAGCGGCGCAAAGCGAGTCGCGCGACGCTCAGGGCAACCGCGAACAACGGCGCAACAACGGTCGCAACGGCAAGCCCGAGCGCAACGCGCGCGGG
>NZ_AZND01000537.1:0-1030 GCF_000576205.1 Methylibium sp. T29
TGCAGCACAACAACGAGATCTTTGCGCGTGTGGCCTATCAGTTCTGAGTGTCTAGTCATGGTGTGAGTCGATCCAGCCTCGCAGCAGGGGGTCGGGATTCGACTGCGACTTGCACCGGCCGCTTGCGCAGCCGGTGCTTTTTTGTTTGTAAATTGCCTCAATGCCGTTGCAGCGGCCTACACGGATAGTTCATGGCGCACCTCTTGCGTTTCGATCGCGATTACAGCCGTAGAGCCTTCCTTGATGCTACTAGCAAGGGGCTTCTGCGTGCCGGCGTGTTGGGTTCGGCATGGGGCGCTTTCCTGCGGACTGGTTCAGTCGCGGCAGCTTACCCAGACGAGCTGCTATCGATTGAGGTCTATTCAAAAGGAAAGCTCAAATCCGGTGACGTGATCGATGCGACCAACGTAGCACTAGTGAAGGATCTGCTAGACCCTGTCCGCTTTCGGCAGATCTCAACGATGGGGCGCAAGCTGGTGCTGGCGCCGACCACGACGGACCTAAGTCGTTTGAATCCGCTACCGTATCTGGAGGCGACGGCGCGCAATCGTGGCAAAGCGCGGTTCGACGCTACGGGAAATATCGTGACAACTGAAGGCAAGCCGTGGATCGGCGGCAATCCTTTCCCAGAGCCTACGTCAGCTCTCGAGATGTTCGCGGCGCATACGCTGAGCTGGGGGCGACACGATGTGTCACTCTACGCGAGCAAGGAGTATGACCTCGACCCCTCCGGAAACTTGCAGTACCAATACTCGTCTGTTTGGGCAGAGATGTCTACGGTTGCCCGAACCGTGATCGACCCCAAGCCGTACTGGGCTGGCGAGCCTGACAAGTTGCGCTACCAGTCGGTTCTGTTCACTGAGCCAGCAGATGCACGCGGAACGATCTTTCTCAACATCTGGGCCTACGATCAAAACCTGTTTCCGCAGCTTTATGGGTATCTGCCGGCCTTCAAGCGCGTGCGCAGCTTCCCGACCAACCAGCGCTTTGAGCCGTTGGTGGCAGGTGCAGAGCTGTATCTGTCGGATGC
>NZ_AZND01000538.1:0-1017 GCF_000576205.1 Methylibium sp. T29
GCGCGCGCTGCGCCCCGGCAGCACTGCGCCACCAGTCGATCGTCTCCTTCAGGCGGCGCGTCGCGGCAGCGCGCACCTCGGGCGCCTGGCGCGGCGTCTCGCAGGCCAGCGCTGCCAGCGGGCAGCCCAGCTCGGCCGACTTCAGGTGCACGTCGGACAGGTAGTGGTCGATCAGCGCGTCCAGTGCCTGGGCCGGCGGCAGGCCTTCCACCACGCCCCGCAGATGTGCGGCGCTGTCGGCCCCGGCCCGGTCGGCCGCCTCGGCCAGCAGCGCGGTGCGCGATGCGAAGTGGGCGTAGAAGCCGCCGTGCGTCAGGCCGGCTTCCTTCATCAGATCGGCCACACCGGTGCCGTCGTAGCCGCTGCGGCGGATGGCGCGCGCCGCCGTGCCGACGATGCGCTCGCGCGTGAGGTCCTTGCGCGACGGTTCGGTGGCCGGCGGGCTGCGGCGGCGGGCGGCGGGCTTGGGTTGCGCCTTCATATGACGATCATCATATGAAACTCGCTTCACCCGCGTGGCAGCAGGGCCATGGCCCGGCTCACCGAGCCCAATGGTCCGCTGCGCGACGCTCGCCTCTGCAGCGACAATCCGCCACCGACCCTGCCCCCGTTGCCTCACCGTGTCCGATCACCCCCAGCCGCCCACCGAGGGCGATGCCCCTGCCGCCGCCCCGACGGACGAAGCAGCGGCCGTTCCAGCCGCAAGCGCTCCGAGCACCCCGAGCACCTCACCGGCCGCGACGGCCGCACAGCTCGCTCCGCTGTTTCCGGCCGCCTTCGGCCCCGGCGTGTTCGTGCCGCTGAAGCTGGGCATCCAGGCCGACATCCAGCAGCGGGCGCCGGGCGTGTTCACCAAGAAGTCGCTGTCGGCTTTCCTGCACCGGCACACGACCAGCACCGCCTACCTGAAGGCGCTGGTGGGTGCCGTGCAGCGCGTCGACCTCGACGGCCAGCCCGCCGGCGACGTGGCCGATCTGCACCGCGCTGCCGCGACCGGCGAGCTGGACCACCGCCGCG
>NZ_AZND01000539.1:0-1005 GCF_000576205.1 Methylibium sp. T29
CTATCGCACCGGCGCCACCTCGGCTACGAGGTCGACCTGTTCGGCCGCCTGGCCGGCGCCAGCCGTGCCGCCGCGCTGGACGCGCGGTCGCGCGAGGCGCTGCTGCAGAGCACCCGCCTGCTGGTGCAGGCCGACGTGGCCCAGACCTATCTCGCGCTGCGCGCCCTCGACGAGGAAAGCGCACTGGTGCGCGACACCGTCACCGCCTACCGCGACACGCTGAGCCTGATCGAGCGTCGGTTCAACGCCGGCGACATCGCCGAGCTCGACGTGGCACGGGTGCGCACCCAGGTGGCGTCGACCGAGTCGGAGGCGCTGGCGCTCGACCGCCGCCGCGCGGAACTGGAGCACGCGCTGGCGGTGCTGGTGGGCGCAGCGGCATCCGACTTCCACGTGGACATCGCGGACTGGCGCAGCGCGCTGCCGGTCATCCCGGCCGGCGTGCCGAGCACGCTGCTGGCACGGCGTCCCGACGTGTCGGCCGCGCAGCAGGCGATGCTGGCCGCGCAGGCGCGCGTCGGTGTCGCGAAGGCGGCCTGGTTCCCGAACCTCTCGCTCACCGCCTCGGGTGGCTACGCATCGCCGGAGCTGGGCGACCTGTTCCAGTGGTCGGCGCGCTCCTGGGGCATCGGCGCGCTGCTGTCGCTGCCGCTGTTCGACGGCGGCCGGCGCGAGGCCGGCGTGCAGAACGCGAGCGCCGAGCTCGACGCTGCGCTGGCCGGCTACCGCGAGCAGGTGCTGGTGGCGTTCCGCGATGTCGAGGACCAGCTGTCGGCGCTGCGCTACCTGGCCGATCAGGACAGCGCGCAGGCCCGCGCGGTCGCGGCCGCGAGCCGTGCGACGGTGCTGTCGAGCTCGCGCTACCGCAACGGCCTGGTGAGCCAGCTCGACCTGCTGGACGCGCAGCGCAGCGAACTCGCCAACCGCCGGCAGGCGCTGCAGGTGCGTTCGGCGCAGTACCAGGCGACGGTGGGCCTGGTGCGCGCCCTGGGCGGCGCGTGGGAC
>NZ_AZND01000540.1:0-996 GCF_000576205.1 Methylibium sp. T29
GGCGCCGGCCACGGCGGCCGGCGGCGTGCTGGCCGGCGCCAATGGCATGACGCTGTACGTGTTCGACCGCGACACGGCCGGCTCTGGCAAGAGCGTCTGCAATGGTCCCTGCGCCGCCAACTGGCCGCCGCTCGCCGCCGCGACCGCGGACGCGGCCAGCGGCGACTGGAGCGTGGTGACGCGCGACGACGGCACGCGCCAATGGGCCTACAAGGGCCGCCCGCTGTACTACTGGGCCAAGGACGCCAAGCCGGGCGACAAGACCGGCGACGGCGTCAACGGCGTGTGGCACGCCGCGACGCCCTAGGGCCTGCACGCGACGCCTTGGACGCCGCCGACGCCATCGCTCACATTCCGCGCCTGCGCCGCTACGCCCGGCTGCTGGTCGGCGACGCGGCACGCGCCGACGACCTGGTTCAGGACACGCTGGAGCGGGCCTGCCGCAAGTGGTCGCTGTGGCGCCCGCCCGGCGCGCCGGGTGCCGACGTGCAGGCCGCGCTGCGCGCCTGGCTGCTCGCGCTGATGCACAACCTGCACGCCAACCAGTGGCGGCAGTCGAGCGCCCACCCGAGCGTGGCGCTCGACGCAGCGCTGGAACCGCGCCACGATCCGACCCCGGGCACGGTGATGCGGCTCGACCTGGAGCGTGCGCTGGCGCTGCTGCCGACGGCGGCGCGCGAGGTGCTGCTGCTGGTCGCTGTGGAGCAGGTCGCCTATGCCGAGGCCGCGGAGATGCTGGGCGTGCCGGTCGGCACGGTGATGTCGCGCCTGGCGCGGGCGCGCGAGCAGTTGCGCCAGTTGATGGACGGCGCGCCGGCACCTCGCGCGGCGCTGAAGGTGGTGAAGTGAAGGACGGCCCGATGGACACGCGACCCGGCGAGACCGAACTGCACGCCTGGGTCGACGGTCAGCTGGCGCCCGGTCGTGCCGCCGAGGTGGCGCAGTGGCTGGCCGCGCACCCGACGAGGCGGCCCGCGTGGCCGCCTGGCAGGCACA
>NZ_AZND01000541.1:0-996 GCF_000576205.1 Methylibium sp. T29
CCTGCTCGAGCAGGCGCGGGCTCGCCACCGGCGTCAGCGTCTCGCCGAACAGCCGCACGGCGCCGGCCGGGGCGCGCTGCGCGCTGCAGTAGCGGATCACGATCTCGACCTCGGGGTCGTCCAGGTCGGCCAACCGGTCGTTGGCGTCGATGCGGATGTCGAGGTCGGGGTGGTCGCGCTGGTAGGCCTCGATGCGCGGCAGCAGCCACAGCGAGGCGAACGACGGGAAGGTGTTGAGGTTCACGCCGCGCCGGCCGCGCGCGCTGCGGATCTGGCGCACGCCGGCATCGAGCCGCTCCAGCGCCGGCGTCACCGCAGCGAGCAGCGCGACACCGTCGCCGGTGAGGGCGACGCTGCGGGTGCCGCGGGTGAACAGCGAGCTGCCGACCTCGTCCTCCAGCGACTGGATCTGGCGGCTGATGGCCGGCTGCGTGAGGTGCAGCTCCTCGGCCGCGGCACGGAAGCTGAGGTGGCGCGCGACGGCCTCGAAGGCGCGGATCGGGCCGACGGCGAGCGGGCGCTGGCGTGAGGTATTCATGCGTTCATGTCATCAATTGGGGCCGCGATCTCATTGGATCGTGGGCCGGTTCTTCACGATGATATGACGCATGGATCCACCAATACAGGGTCCGAGGGAGCACGACATGAGCATGCAGCAATCGCAAGAATCGATGGGCCGGACCGACCCCGTCTGGCGGCTGGTCCGAGGCCAGACGCTGCGCCTGCAGGCCGCCCGCAACACCCGCTGGCTGCGGCTGCGCGAAGGCCGGCTCTGGGTGACCGCCGAGGGCCGTCTCGGCGGGCAGATCCCGGAAGACTGGTGGCTCGCGGCCGGCCAGAGCCTGCGCCTGCCGGCCGGCACCGAGGTGCTGGCCGAGGGTTGGTCGGTGGCCAGTTTCGAGGTGCTGGAAGAGCCGGCGGCCTGAGGCATCCGGCGACCGCGTCGGCCTACCGGGCCGGCTTGCGGCGGCGTGGTGCGGCGGCGGGCTTGCGGAC
>NZ_AZND01000542.1:0-986 GCF_000576205.1 Methylibium sp. T29
CCGGGCGCCTGCGGGCGCTGCGCCGCTGGTTGGCGTCGGTCGGGTCGGAGCCGCAGGCCAGCGGCGGCGCCAGCGCCGACCTGCCGCGGCACGCAATCCTGATGGCGGCTGTCGATGTCGGCGGCACGCCGGAGCTGCTGGAGACGCTGCGTGACACCGTGCAGCATTTCCTTCAGGCCGAGGCCGGTGCACGACTGGCTGCGTGGGCGTGATGAAGACCACCCGCATCGGCATGGACGAACTCGTGGACGCCGAAGGCAGCAGCCTGCACGTCAAGCAGCTGGTCGCACTGAAGCACTGGGCCCGACCGCTGCAGCAGGCGCTGGGTCTCGACGGCCTCGATCGCAGTGGCCGCGTCACCTTCCACGTGCTCGAGGCACCCGATGCGGCGAACGCAATCGTCGAGTTCGCTCGCCGCAACGAGGTGGACCACATCATCATGGGCGCGCGCAGCGCCTCGCCGCTGCGCCGCTACCTTGGCAGCGTGTCGGCCCAGGTGGTGGCGGAGTCGGACTGCAGCGTGACCGTGGTGCGCGATCCGGCCGGCCGCGGCTGAACCGCGTCAGCGCAGCACGCCGGCCAGCGGCGTCAGCGGCGGCGGCAGGTCCGTCTCGCCCAGCGCCTCCAGCAGGTTGATCTCGATGGTGCGGCAGATCGCCTCGAGCGGCAGGTGGTTGGGCTTCAGGCCGAACGGGTCCTTGATCTCGTCGCCCACGGCGTCGAGGCCGAAGAAGGTGTAGGCGACGACGAGCACCACGAAGGGCGTCAGGTAGCCGATGAGATCGACCAGGCCGAACGGCAGCAGAAAGCAGTAGACGTACGCGGTGCGGTGCAGCAGCAGCGTGTAGGCGAACGGGATCGGCGTGCTCGCGATGCGCTCGCAGCCGGCGGCCGCGGCGGCGAGCCCCGAGACGTGGGTGTCGATCTCGGCGGCGATGCGCGCATCCACCTGCCCGGCCCGCAGCGCCTCGCCGAGGCCGCGCCCC
>NZ_AZND01000543.1:0-980 GCF_000576205.1 Methylibium sp. T29
ACCGGCGGCTGGCAGGTCGATGGCGAGCGACTCGACCGCGTGGTGCTGGCCTGCAGCGCCGTCGAGGCCGCCCGCCTCGCCGCGCCGCATGCGCCGGCCTGGGCCGATCTGGCCGCCGCGCTGCGCTACGAACCGATCGTCACCGTGCTGCTGCACGCATCCGGAGCCCGGCTCCCGGCGCCGATGCTCGCCCTGGACGCGCGCGACGCCGTGTCGCCGGCGCAATACGTGTTCGATCTCGGCCAGCTGCGTGACCCGGCACGCGAACCGGGCGCAACCGGCACGCTGGCCTTCGTCATCAGCGGCGCGGCCGACGCCGTCGTGCGCGGGCTCGACGCCACGGCCGAGGCGGTGCGTCTGCAGGCCACAGCGCAGCTCGGCCGCTGCCTGCCGAGCGAGCCCCGGCTGCTGCGGGTGCTCAGCGAGAAGCGCGCCACCTTCCTCTGCACGCCCGGTCTGCGGCGCCCGGGCGGCAGCATCGCGCCGGGATTGCTCGCCGCGGGTGATTACATCGATGGGCCCTACCCCGCCACGCTCGAGGGCGCAATGCGCGCCGGCCAGGCCGCAGCACAGGCACTCCCGCCAACGAAGCTTCCGCACGAGCCATCAGCCTCGCGCAGCGGGCCCTAGAGTTCGATCACCTCGCCGGCCGCGGTGATGAAGGCCGCACGCACGCTCTCGCCCCCCTGCAGGGACTGCACGGCCTCGCGGTAGCCGGCCAGTTGTTCCCGGTAGGCCTCGATCGCCTGCGGTGCGTGCTGCAGCTTGTAGTCGAGCACCCACCACTCCGGGCCTGCGGGCGTGTGCAATGCCACCAGCCGATCGATGCGCAACGCGGCGCCGCGCCATGCGATCGCCACCTCGTTGCCCGACCAGTGCAACGCCTCCGGGTCGAAGAAGCGTGCACAGGCCGCACTGCCCAGCACCGCCCGCACCAGCGCGGCCACGCGAGGCGCGGGCGTCGGGGCGGCAACGCGAAC
>NZ_AZND01000544.1:0-973 GCF_000576205.1 Methylibium sp. T29
GGCGAGGCGGCGACCCTGCGCAGCGCCGCCAATGCCTTCTTCGGCTTCTACCGCGAGAACCCGCGCGACCTGGATCTGGGCTTCTATCTGTTCCAGGGCCTGCAACCGCGCGGCCTGACGCCGCAGCTCAACGAGCAGCTCAATGCCCGCCTGCGCGCGGCGCTGGCACCGGCGCAGCGCGCGCTGGCGCAACTGGGCCTGGGTGAGCGCGACGCCCTGGCCGAGGTCACCGCGCTGTTCGCGCACACCGTGGGCCTGCTGCTGTTGAGCCACACCGGCCGCATCCGCATGTTCCATCAGGAATCGCAGGGCCTGTTCGATCGCTACCTCGACGCGCTGGTCGAGCGAGCCCTGGGCCGGACGCAAGGAGCCGCACGATGATGACAAATGCGATGTCCGCACCCGGCAGCACGCTGGTGCTGGTCGACTTTCAGCAGCGGCTGATGCCGGCCATCGCCCACGCCGACGAGGTGCTTGCGCAGGCGACGCTGCTGGCTCGGGCCGCCCAGCTGCTGGGCATCCGCACCCTCGGCACCGAGCAGAACCCGACCGGGCTGGGACCGAGTGTCGAGAGCCTGCGTCAGTTCTGCGAAAGTAGCCTGTCGAAAATGCACTTCGACGCCTGCGCCGATGGCCTGTCGGAATTGATCCGGACGGATGGTGGCGCGACGGGCGATGTGGTGCTGGCCGGCTGCGAGGCGCATGTGTGCCTGCTGCAGACGGCGTTGGGGTTGCTGCGCGCCGGGCATCGTGTGTGGGTGGTTGCGCCGGCCTGCGGATCGCGTAAGGTCTCGGACCACGCGCTCGCGATGCAGAGGCTGCGCGAGGCGGGTGCGGGGGTGGTCAGCACCGAGATGGTCGTATTCGAGTGGCTGCATTCGTGCCGCCATCCGCGGTTCAAGGACGTGCTCGCGCTGCTGAAGACCCCGGCCGCCTGAGTGCCCGACAAGAAGACAGACAGAACACTGGAGAC
>NZ_AZND01000545.1:0-963 GCF_000576205.1 Methylibium sp. T29
CTCCGGCGGGGCCGTCGGCTCGGCGCTGCCCGGCGCCACCAGCGCGAGCCGGTTGCCGACCCAGTCGCGCCGCGTGCCGGGCAGAAGTCGGCCGGCCTTGCCGACGGCGTCCATCCAGGGTTCGTCGGCACTGACGAAGATCTGCGCGGTGGCGCCCTGCTCGATCTGCCGGGCCAGCGTGGAACTCGACGCGAACGAGAACCGGACGCCGGTGAAGCCGCCCTGCCGTGCGATCGCCTGCAGCACGTCGGTCAGGCTGGCGGCGGCGAACACCACCACCTCGTCGTCGGCCGCGCGGGCGGCGGGGGGGCTTGCGAGCAGCCAGGCGACCAGGGCGGTGGCGAGGGTGGTGCTCAGGCGGCGGCGCAGCGGGGACATCATGGGCAGGGTTTCGGGCGAGTGGAGGAGGACGCGAGTCTGGCCGCGGAGGGCGCCTCAGTCGAGCACCGCGCGGTGCCGGGTGAGGGCCGCCTCGACCATCGCGTTGAGCCCGGCACTGCCGTTGCGGTCGACATGCGCCAGCAGCGCGCGCCGCATGCGCGGGTCCCAGAACTTCTTCAGGTGCTCGGCCACCTGCTGCGCGGCCTCGGCCGCGTCGGGCATCGCCTCGAAGAACTGGCCGATGCGGTTGGCCATGCGCACCAGGTTGTCAGCGTCCATCGTCGCGCTCCGTCATGTCGATCCGTTCGGCCCCGGCATAGACCACCAGGTCGCGGCCGCGCGCGAAGCCGGCCAGGCCCACGCCCAGTCGCCCGGCCAGGTCGACGGCCATCGTGGTGGCCGCCGACACGGCGACCAGCAGCCGCACGCGCGCCGCGGCGGTCTTGTGCAGCATCTCGTAGCTGGCGCGGCTGGTGACCGCGAAGAAGCCCTCGGTGCCGGCGTCGCCGGCGGCCAGCGTGCCGGTCCGCGCCATCGCGCCGATCAGCTTGTCGAGCGCGTTGTGGCGGCCGACGTCCTCGC
>NZ_AZND01000546.1:0-962 GCF_000576205.1 Methylibium sp. T29
CGCGGCCGGTGGGCGCGCCGCCGCGGCTCACCGAGCCGCCGCGGCCGTGGAAGAAGGCGATCTTGACGCGAGATCCTCGCCCAGCCGCGTCATCGTCGCCTGCGCCTTGCTCAGCTCCCAGTTGGCGGTGAAGTAGCCGCCATCCTTGTTGGAGTCCGAGTAGCCGATCATCACCTCCTGCACGTTGCCGTGCAGGCGCAGCGAGCGCTGCACCAGCGGCACCGCGAGCAGCTCCTTCAGGATGGCCGGCGCGCGCCGCAGGTCGGGAATGGTCTCGAGCAGCGGCACCACCGGCAGCGTGCAGCGCTCCACCGCCTGCGCATCGTTGAACAGCCCGGCATGCTTGGCCAGCAGGTAGACGCCCAGCACATCGGTGGCGCTGTGGGTCATGCTGAGGATCAGCGTGCCGAAGGCCTCGCGGTCGACGCGGTCGCGCATCTCGGCGACGGTGCGGAAGGTCGCCAGCGTCTCCTGCGCCTCCGGCGTGAGGCCCGCGGTGGCGAGCGGCGCCTCGCCGGCGCGGCGCGGCGCGGCCAGCTCGGTGAGCAGCCAGTCCTTCCACTCGGCGCTGTCGCTGGCCGGCGGCTCGCTGCCCCGCACGGCACGGTAGAGCTCCCCGAGCGTGGCGTTGATGCGGATCGTGTTCTCTCGGATGTCCAGGCGCACCGTCGCGAAGCGGAAGGTGCGCACCTCGCGCAGCAGCGGTGCGAGGAAGGTCTTCGCGAGCGGCTGGGCGCCGGTCTCGACCAGTGCACGGTGCATCAGCTCGATGTCGCCGATCAGCTGGTCGGCATGCTCGTAGGGCGCGGCATCGCGCGCGGCGTCGGCCGGCTCGGGCTGCTCGCCGTTGCGTGCGATCGTCGCGTCGAGCCTGGCCAGCATGCCGGCGATGAACTGCCGGAACAGCTCGCCGGGGTTGCGCGCGGCCACGCCGGCGCCGTCGGGCAGTGCAGCCAGCGCCG
>NZ_AZND01000547.1:0-962 GCF_000576205.1 Methylibium sp. T29
TCGCATGTAGCATGATTTCGACGGCAGTTTCTTCGCCGATATGCGACGTGACCTCCTTTACAGACTCGTCGCACTCGTAGAGTGCCTGTCGGTAGCGCCCCTGTTTGCTCAAGACCGTGGCTAACCACATGTCGACCCAAGCTTTAACGTAGTACCCCTTGCATTCGCCGACGTAGCGTTGAGCTGTGCGCAGATGAGCCAGGCTGGATTCGAAGTTTGTGTCGGCCATTGCGCCGCATCCCACAACGATATTGCCGATGGCTAGATCGATTGGGTCAGCGTCTGGCCAACGCGATAACCAGCTTCGTGCATACGGAGCGGCTTCCTGGGCGCGATCGCAGAGCGTGGGTATGGTGCACCGTTCGAGCTCAACTGCCTGTCGGATCCGACTCAAGCGTTGCTCATCAAAGCTACTAGCCAACTCAGTCGGCGTGTCGGATGAGGCGAACTCAGCAATCAGTTTGCTGAGAACTGCCCGCGCCTCCGCCGATCGTCGAAGAACTGCAAGTGACCACGCTTGCTTTACTCTGATCTCTGGGAACTGCGATAGCGCGTCCTCGGGAAGCTTATTTGCCCAATAAAGAAAAGTGGAGTGACGCCCCTGATATCGAGCAATTGTTCGGGCGTAGTGATCTATCAACGCGGCAGCATCTTTAACGTTGCCAACATCGAGCTCAGGTCGATCGCGGCGTCAACCCGGCCGTTGGTAGTTAACCAACTGAGTGCACGTGGGATGTACGAACTAATCTCATCGAACCCGCGGCGGCGTAATCGAACTAGCAAGAAGTCACGAACAATCGGATGCAGAGCGTAAGGAAGCATCGCATCGTTGCTGCGGCTAATCGGCAACGCTCTTCGTTCCAGTTCCGTAAGCAGATCTTCAGCGTCGCTCATGTTGGTGGCCGCAGCAACCAGGTGACTGTTGAACCGCCTGAACATGGCCAGACAGAGCAGCAGTTGTG
>NZ_AZND01000548.1:0-959 GCF_000576205.1 Methylibium sp. T29
CCCGCTTCGGCGCGCAATGGCAGCGCGCGATGGACCTGCCGCTCGGCACCTCGCGCCGCCACCTCGAAGACCTGCCCGCGGCACCGGCGGGGCTCCTGCCGGCCGCCGAGCCCACGCTGTCGCTGGCCGTGGTGGGCGCCCATCTGTCGGGGCTGCCGCTGAACGGCCAGCTCACCGAGCGCGGCGCGAGCCTGCTCGAGGCCACCACCACCGCGCCACGCTACCGCCTGCACGCACTGCCCGGCACCACACCGCCGAAGCCCGGCCTGGTACGGGTCGCCGCTGGCAACGCAGGCCACGCGATCGAGGTCGAGGTGTGGGCGCTGCCGCAGCGCGCTGTCGGGTCCTTCCTCGCGCTGATCCCGCCGCCGCTGGGCCTGGGCTCGATCGAGCTGGCCGACGGCCGCTGGGTGCACGGCTTCCTGTGCGAGTCGCACGCGCTGGCCGGCGCGCCCGATGTCAGCGCCTTCGGCGGCTGGCGCGCCTATGCGGCGTCGCTGCGCGGTGCCGCGGCCTAGGCTCGCCGCACCCGACCTCACCTGCCCGGATTTCCAGGAGAACGACATGCTGCCCGCCGACACGATCGAGGCCTACGTCGATGCCACCGCCGCCACGCTGGCCCTGCCGCTCGCGCCCGAACACCGCCCCGGCGTGCTGCGCTACTTCGCGCTCGCGTCGCAGATGGCCGCGCTGGTGAACGGCCTGCCGCTCGCCGTGGAGGACGAGCCGGCACCGCAGTTCGTGCCGCTGTCGCCGCAGGACACCGCGCCGTGAGCGCCGACACGCTGCTCGCCGGCACCGCCACCGGCATCGCCGCCGCGGTGCAGCGCGGCGAGGTGAGCGCCAGCACGATGGTGCAGGCCAGCCTGGCGCGCATCACCGCCACCGACGCTCGCGTCAATGCCTTCACCGACCTCACCGCGCAGCGCGCGCTGGAGCGCGCCGCCGCGCTCGACGCG
>NZ_AZND01000549.1:0-942 GCF_000576205.1 Methylibium sp. T29
GCCGGCGAAGGCCCTGGGACGCTGAGCCGTCGCGGGGTCTGCCTGCCGACGGGAGCAAGAAGATGGACTACGGGATCAGGGGCCGGCGCGCGCTGCTCAGCGGCTCCACCAAGGCATCGGCTACGCCGCCGCCAAGGCGCTGGCCGCCGAAGGCGCGGCGGTGGTGCTGAACGGCCGCAGCGCGGCGGGCGTGGACGCCGCGGTGCAACGGCTGCGTGGCGAGCTGCCGCAGGCCGAGGTCAGCGGCATCGCCGCCGACCTGGGCACGGCGGCCGGCTGCGAGGCGCTGTTCGCGCAACTGCCGGCGGTCGACATCCTCGTCAACAACCTTGGCATCTTCGAGCCCAAGCCTTTCGAGGACATCCCCGACGCGACTGGCAGCGCTTCTTCGAGGTCAACGTGCTCAGCGGCGTGCGCCTGGCGCGCCACTACGTCGGCGGCATGCGCGCGCGCGACTGGGGCCGCATCGTCTTCGTGTCCAGCGAGTCGGGCCTGCAGATCCCGACCGAGATGATCCACTACGGCATGACCAAGACCGCGCAGCTGTCCATCGCGCGCGGGCTGGCCGAGACGCTGGCCGGCACCGGCGTCACCGTCAACAGCGTGCTGCCGGGGCCGACCTCGTCGGAAGGCGTGGCCGACTCGGCCGGCAGCGGTGAGGACGGCGCGACCAGGCCGCCCTGGGCTTCGACGCCCAGCGAGCGCAGCCGCAGCCGCTCGCCGCCGGAGAACAGGTGCTGCACGTCGATCCGGCCGTCGTCGTCGGCCAGGATCACCGCGCGCTCGACCATGTTCTCGAGCTCGCGCACGTTGCCGGGCCAGTGGTAGTCCCACAGCGCGTCGTAGGCGCGCGTGGTCAGGCCGGCGACGCGCTTGCCGCAGCGTCGGTTGCAACGTTCCAGGAACAGTGCGACGAGCAGCGGGATGTCCTCCAGGCGCTCA
>NZ_AZND01000550.1:0-941 GCF_000576205.1 Methylibium sp. T29
CCCGCCCACGGCCCTGGCGCGGCTCGACCGCGAGATCGTGCGCCTGGGCTGGACCACGCCGCAGCCGGTGCCCGATGCGCTGCGGGCCATTGCCAACCGCGCCACCGAGCGGGAACCGCAGCGCCGCTACCTCGGCGCGCGCAGTCTTCAGCGCGCGCTGCAGGGCTGGCTGGACGCGCAGGCGGCCGGTGGCGATGGTGTGCTCGGCCTCCTGCTCGACCGCCTGCACAGCGTGGGCCACCTGCCGGCGTTGCCGGGTCTGCTGGGCCGTGTGTCCGCGGTGGTGGCGATGGAGCAGCAGCGCATCGACGAGATGGCGGAACTGATCATCCAGGACCCGGCGCTGGCCTTCGAGCTGCTGCGCCAGGTCAACGCGGCCCAGTTCGCGGCGCACGCGAGCGGTGGCGTGACCACCGTGCGGCGCGCGGTGCAGCTGTTCGGCGTGCAGGGCCTGCGGCCGGTGGCGAACGGCCTGCGGCCGTGGCCGGGTGCGTTGTCCGAAACGAACGCCGTCGCGCTGGCGGCGAGCCTGCGCGAGGCGCGCGTCGCGGCGCACGTGGCGCGCACGCTGTGCCCGGCCGACATGGACGGCGAAGAAGCCTTCCTGCTCGCCTTGCTGCAGAGCCTGGGCACGCTGCTCGTGCGCTACCACTTCCCCGAGGAAGCCGAACAGATCCACCGCCTGGTCGACCCCGAGCCGGGCGGTGCACGCGGCATGTCCGAAGCGGCGGCGGCCTGCGCCGTGATCGGCGTGGAGCTCGACGCGCTGGCGATGGCCGTCGCGCGCCACTGGGGTTTCGACGAGACGGTGCTGCATGCGATGCGGCGTGTGTCTCTGGAAGCCCCGGTGCGTGCGCCCGATCACCGAGCCGACACGCTGCGTCTGCTGGCCAGCGCGGCCGTCGAGGCCGCGGCCGCGATGGCCTCGCGCGAGGCTCGGG
>NZ_AZND01000551.1:0-931 GCF_000576205.1 Methylibium sp. T29
GGAGATCGACGCGATGATGCGCCGCCTGCATGCCGGCCAGGCGGCGTGGAACGACAGGCCGCTGGCCGAGCGCGCCGCCGTGCTGCTGCGCGCCGCCGACCGGTTGGAGGCCGAGCTGCCGGCCTGGTGCGGCCTGCTGGTGAAGGAAGCGCGCAAGACGCTGGGCGACTGCGTGGCCGAGCTGCGCGAGGCGGTCGACTTCTGCCGCTACTACGCGCTGCAGGCGCGCGACACGCTCGGCCCGCGCGAGCTGCCGGGCCCGACCGGTGAATCGAACACGCTGCACCTGCACGGCCGCGGCGTGTTCGTCTGCATCAGCCCGTGGAACTTCCCGCTCGCCATCTTCGCCGGCCAGGTGGTCGCCGCGCTGGTGGCCGGCAACAGCGTGGCCGCCAAGCCGGCCGAGCAGACACCGGCGGTCGCGCAGCGCTTCGTCGGGCTGCTGCATGCAGCCGGCGTGCCGCAGGACGCGCTGACCCTGCTGCACGGCCCCGGCGAGACGGTGGGCGCCGCGCTGGTGGCGCACCCGCTGACCGCGGGCGTGTGCTTCACCGGCTCGACGCCGGTGGCCAAGCACATCCAGCGCGCGCTCGCCGCGAAGGACGGCGCCATCGTCCCGCTGATCGCCGAGACCGGCGGCCTCAATGCGATGGTGGTCGACAGCAGCGCGCTGCCCGAGCAGGTGGCCGATGCCGTGGTGCAGAGCGCCTTCCGCTCGGCCGGCCAGCGCTGCTCGGCGCTGCGCCTGCTGTGCGTGCACGAGGGCGTGGCCGACGGCGTGATCGCGATGATCGGCGGCGCGCTGCAGGAGCTGGCCGTCGGCGACCCGGCGGAGTACGCCACCGACGTCGGCCCGGTGATCGATGCCGAGGCGCACGCCGGCATCACGCGCCAGCTCGAGCGGCTCGACCGCGAGGCCACGCTGCTGGCG
>NZ_AZND01000552.1:0-918 GCF_000576205.1 Methylibium sp. T29
GGGCGACGCGGCGGGCTGGAAGAGTCCAGCGGCGCTGCTGGGTGTCGAGCGAGGCGCAGCCGGCCGTCAGCAGCACGAGGCCGGAGCAGCAGGCGACGGAGGGCGGGCGCGATGCCGGGGCGGCGTGCGGAGCGGGGCGGTGCGGGCATGGGCGACAGAGCGCCGCGCCGCGCAGAAGTTCAGCGGCCGCGCAGGAAGCGCTGGTCCAGCTCCTTCAGCGTGAGCTGGCGCCAGGTGGGGCGGCCGTGGTTGCATTGGTCGGCGCGCTCGGTGCGCTCCATGTCGCGCAGCAGCGCGTTCATCTCTTCGACGCTGAGGCGCCGGTTGGCGCGCACCGCGCCGTGGCAGGCCATGCTGGACAGCAGCTCGTGCTGCGCACGCTCGATCGCGTGGCTGGCGTCGTAGCGCGCCAGTTCGGCCAGCACCGAGCGCGCCAGCGCCACCATGTCGCCGCCGGCCAGCGCGGCCGGGTGCGAGCGCAGTGCCAGCACGTTGGACGACAGCACCGTGAGGTCGAGGCCGAGCCGCGCCAGCGTCTCCACCTGCGCCTCGGCGGTAGCCACCTCGGCGGCGGTGGCCGGGAAGATGGCGGGGATCAGCAGCGGCTGCGATTCGATGCGTGCGCCGGCCAGGCCGGCCTTGAGCCGCTCGTAGACCACGCGCTCGTGCGCGGCGTGCATGTCGACGATGACCAGGCCGTCGCGGTTCTCGGCCAGGATGTACACGCCGCCCAGCTGCGCCAGCGCGCGGCCCAGCGGCCAGTCGTCACCGCTCTGAAGGGTCAGCGGCAGGGACGGGGACGGAGCGCCACCGTCCGGCGCCGCATCGAGGTGCAGCAGCAGGTCGACCGATTCGCCGCTCGGTGCGGGCCAGGCCGGCCGGCGCTCGCTGACGCCTGCGCCCAGGCCCAGCCCGGCC
>NZ_AZND01000553.1:0-913 GCF_000576205.1 Methylibium sp. T29
CGCGAGCAGCGCATCGACGCGGCGCTGGCGCGCCATGCCGCCGCGCGCCGCCCGTGCTGGGGCTGTGCGGCGGCTGCAGATGCTGGGTGAGGCGCTGGTCGACCCGCACGGCGTGGAGGGCGAGAACGGCGAGGGCAATGCGCCGGGGCTGGGCCTGCTGCCGCTGGTCACGGCCTTCGAGCCCGACAAGCTGCTGCGCCGCACCGACGCCTGCTTCGATGGTGTGGGCGACGAATGGAGCATGCTGCGCGGCGTGCAGTTCGGCGGCTACGAGATCCGCCACGGCCGCAGCGTGCAGCACCCGGCGCTGCCAGCGGCGGCGGTGGCGCTGCGCAATGCCGAGGGCGAAGCCATCGGCTGGCAGCAGGGCAGCGTGCTGGGCCTCTACGCGCACGGCCTGTTCGAATCGACCGAGGTGCTGCGCGCGCTGTTCGGTGCGCGCGTGCGCGGCCTCGAGTCGGTGTTCGACGGACTGGCCGATTTCATCGACCGTCATTTCGAGCCGGGCGCGCTGATGCGGCTGCTGGCCGACGCCGAACCCGAACCCGGGAAGGATTGAGATGGACTGGACACCGCCCGCCGTCGCGCCCCGCGCTGACGCAGTGCTCACCGCTCGCCTGCGGCAGCGCATCGACCACCTGACCAAGCCGCTCGGCGCGCTGGGCCAGCTGGAGGCGCTGATGCTGCAGGCCGGCCTGCTGCAGGGCCGCGTGGACCCTCGGCTGGACGCACCGCAGGTGCTGGTGTTCGCGGCCGACCACGGCCTCGCGGCGCGCGGCGTGTCGGCCTACCCGAGCGACGTGACCGCGCAGATGGTCGAGAACTTCCTCGCCGGCGGCGCGGCGATCAGCGTGCTGGCGCGCCTGCACGGCCTGCCGCTGACGGTGTGGACGCCGGCGTGCGCGGCGCGCGG
>NZ_AZND01000554.1:0-909 GCF_000576205.1 Methylibium sp. T29
CGCCGGTGGCGCCGTCGTCGGTGCTGCCGCCGCCCCCGCCGCCGCCGCCACAGGACGCCAGCAGGAGCGTGGCGGCACACAGCGCGGTCAGGCGGGCGAGGCGCTGCGCTCTCGGTGAGCGGGGAGTGGACATGGTCGCCCCAGGATGCGGTGGAAGACGGCGCGACCGCGCGAGCGGCCGGGCAGCGGACGTCCAGTTTGGTGGCGCGGCGCACCCCGCTCGTGACCGAAGCCGCGCGGCTGCAGCGCCTTTTACAAAGCGACACCTTGCGGCCCGGCGCGGTGTGAACCGCAGCACGCCGCGGCCACGCTCAGACCTGCAGGTGGCGCCGCGCGCGCTCGCTCAGCGCGTTGGGGAAGTAGAGCGCGGTGAGGCTCTTGCTGTGCACCGGCGAGTGACCGTCGGCATACGCGCTCTGCGGGTCGGGCGCGTAGCGGCGCCAGTCGCGCACCCAGTGGATCGCGTCGCAGACCTCCAGCAGGCCCATCGTCTCGCGGTCGCCGACCAGCACCCCTTGCACGCGCAGACCGTGGCGCTGCCGTGCGCCGTCCAGCAGCGCCAGCGTGGCCGGCGTGCAGCCGAACTCGCCGTCGCTGACCAGCAGCAGGTCGGCCTGCTGCCAGCGCGCGCTGTGGACCGCGGCCACCGCATGCGCGAGCGGTGCCGCCAGGTCGGTGCCGCCATCGAAGGCCTGGCCGATGAAATCGAGCAGCGCGTCCAGCCCGGCCGGCGTCAGCGCCAGCTCGTGGGTCAGCAGCTCGCCGGCACCGCCGAAGGCGATCAGCTGGCAGGCCCGCCGTTCGCGGTGCGCGGTGCGCGCCGCCTGCAGCACCACCGCCTTGGCCAGTTGCTCGGGTGCGCCGCGCATCGACCCCGAGGTGTCGATGCAGACCAGCATCGGGCCGCGC
>NZ_AZND01000555.1:0-909 GCF_000576205.1 Methylibium sp. T29
CGGCCCGCAGCTGGGCTTCCTCGAGGAAGTCGTCCGACAGGTGCTCGCGGGTGATCACCGGCTCGCCGGCCGCCATCACCGCAGCGGTGTGCAGCACGTTGGCCAGCTGCCGCAGGTTGCCGGGCCAGTCGTAGCGCTGCAGCAGGGCCTCGACGTCCGGCGCCAGCATGAGCGGCGCGCCGGGCGCCTCGTCGGCGAGCAGCCGGCGCACCAGGGCCATCAGGTCGGAGCGCTCGCGCAGCGGCGGCAGCTTCACCGCCAGCCCATTGAGCCGGTAGTAGAGGTCTTCGCGGATGCGGTGGGTGTCGATCAGCTCGCGCGGGTTGCGGTCGGTGGCGCCGATGAGGGCCAGGTCGACCTCCTGCGGCTGCACCGCGCCCAGCGGCGTGACCTGGCGCTCCTGCAGCACGCGCAGCAGGCGTGCCTGCAGTCCGAGCGGCAGGCCGCCGATCTCGTCGAGGAAGAGCGTGCCGCCGGAGGCCTGCACCAGCTTGCCGACCGCACCCTTGCGCCGTGCGCCCGGGAACACGCCCTCGGCGTAGCCCAGCAGCTCGGCCTCGAGCTGCGCCTCGGGCGTGGAGGCGCACTGGACCGAGATGAAGGGCCGGTGCGCCCGCCGCGATTCGCGGTGGATGGCGCGCGCCAGCATCTCCTTGCCGCTGCCGGCTTCGCCGAGGATCAGCACCGGGATGTCGCGGTCGAGTACCCGGCGAAGCTTGGAGATCAGTGCCTCGATCTGCAGGTCGCCGGTCTGCAGGCGCGCGAAGGTGACTTCGGGTTCCGGGGTCGTTTCGGCCGGCGCACCGCCGTCGGCTGCCGGGGCCGACCGGGGGTTGCGGGTTGCGGCGTCGCGCGCGGTCGCGGCAGGCGACGTGGGGCCGATTTCCTCGGTCGCCGGCATGGCGGGGG
>NZ_AZND01000556.1:0-895 GCF_000576205.1 Methylibium sp. T29
GCCGTCGCGGCGCGTCGCGCGGTCTCGCAGGACGCGGTGCTCGCGGTGAAGGAAGACTGGTGAACGACCAGCCCCTGCCGCTGTCGCGCCGCGCGCTGCTGCTGGCCTGTGCACCGGGCTTCGGGCTGGGCGTGGGCACCGCACGCGCGGCGCCGGTGGTGCGGGCCGGCACGCCCATCGTGCTGCCGCGCGATTTCGGCTCGCACCCTGAGTACCGCACCGAATGGTGGTACGTGACCGGCTGGCTCGAGACCGCCGCAACGCCCGAGCCCTTCGGTTTTGGCTCCGCCGAACCCTTCGGGTTTCAGATCACCTTCTTCCGGTCGCGCACCGACGTGGCGACCGCCGACCACCCGAGCCGCTTCGCCGCGCGGCAGCTGCTGTTCGCGCACGCCGCGCTCACCGATCCCCGGGCCGGCCGGCTGCGCCACGACCAGCGCATCGCCCGCGCCGGCTTCGGCATCGCCGAGGCCGCCACCACCGACACCGACGTGCGGCTGCGCGGGTGGCAACTGGTACGCGACGGCAAATCCTCTCCGAGCGCGCACCACTACCGCGCCGTGGTCGACGCCGGCACGCAGGGCTTCTCCTTCGACCTGCGCCTCGACGCGACGCAGCCGGTGCTGCTGCAGGGCGACGCCAGCTATTCGCGCAAGGGCCCGGCGCCCGAGCAGGCGAGCCACTACCTCAGCGAGCCACAGCTCGCCGTCGGCGGCACGCTGCGCGTCGAGGGCCGCGCGCTCGCGGTGAGCGGCCGCGCCTGGCTCGACCACGAATGGAGCGAGGCGCTGATGCACCCCGACGCCGTGGGCTGGGACTGGGTCGGCATGAACCTCGACGACGGCGGCGCCTCACGCCTTCCGGCTGCGCCGCGCCGACGGCTCGGCGCTGTGGG
>NZ_AZND01000557.1:0-879 GCF_000576205.1 Methylibium sp. T29
AGACTGGCGACCCCAGCCAAGAATCCGCCCCCGCTAGACGCCGTGTAGGCGCTCGGGTTGTTGCCGGCCGTCGGCCCTGACTTCCCGCCGAACAGACTGCCGAGTTGGCCGAAAATTCCGCCTATGTCGCCATCCTTGCCGTAGTCGCCGAACAGCTTCTTGGCGATGTTGGCCGCGGCAGCTTCGGTGCCCATGCGGAGCAGTAGCTGGGTGAAGTTCTTGCCGATGTCCTTGAAGTTGCCGTTCACGGCGTCGAACAGGGCATCACCGAGATAGCCCTGGATGTTGCGAGCCGCCTCCTTGGTGAACTCGTCAAGCTCGCTGATGGAGTCCTTGCCCTTCTTGCCAAGCTCCGTGAAGGCGTCCTGCGCCTGTTCCACGGCGCGCTTGTACGTGTCCCAATCGATCACGCCGTCACGCTGCAGATCGTTGAGGCGGCGAAGTTCAGCATTCAGGTTTTCTAGCGGTGTGCGGGTCTGCTCGAAAATGCGAATTCCCTCCTCGGACAAGGCACGCTGCGCTTCCATCACATCGTCGAGCGCATCCTGACGCTCCTTGAACAAGCGGGCTGCCTCCTTGTCCTGATCGATGACCTTGGCCTGAGCTAGGATCAGTTCCTCAAGCTGAGGCGTAAGTCCCTTGAAGCCCTTCTCGCGGATGTCGATCAGCGCCTTCTCTGCGGTGGTGAGATCGAGGGTTGTGATGTACTGATCCTGAAGACGCTTCAGGTACTGCTCGGCGTCGTTGATTTCCTTCTTGGTCTTTGGGTCGTCAGAGACCACTCCACGGTACTTAAGCTTCGGCTTTGGTGGATTCAACAATGAGGAGTTGATGCCGGCTTCAGCAGCAAGGCCAGCGACCGAACCAGTCGTCTGACCG
>NZ_AZND01000558.1:0-869 GCF_000576205.1 Methylibium sp. T29
CTGGCCGGCCAGGTGCGGGTGGGCGGCGTGCCCTACGGCGCGAAGCGCCACGAGAACCGCCTGCTGAAGCTGCGCGCGCTGCCCGAGGAGCCGCTGCGCAGCGCCAGCGTGGCCGAGTTGAGCGTGGCGCAGAACATGGCGCTGCGCGACTTCGACCAGCCGCCGCTGCGGCGCGGTGGCTGGCTGCGCTTCGGCGCCTGGAAGGAGCGCGCGCGCGCCTGGATCACCGAGTACGGCATCAAGACGCGCGGCGAGAACGCGCCGATCGGCTCGCTGTCGGGCGGCAACGTGCAGCGCGCTGTGCTGGCGCGCGAGCTGGCCGGCGACGTGAACGTGCTGATCGCCGCCAACCCGGTGTTCGGCCTCGACTTCGCGGCGGTGGCCGAGATCCACGCGCGGCTGCTGCAGGTGCGCGAGCGCGGCGGCGCGGTGCTGCTGATCAGCGAAGACCTCGACGAGCTGATCGAACTGGCCGACCGCATCGCGGTGATGAGCGAAGGCCGCCTCGTGTTCGAGACGCCGGCCGCCGACGTGGACCGCCACACCATCGGCGCGCACATGGGCGGCGGCGCCGACCACGGGCACGCCCAGCCGCTGCCGGAGGCCGCATGAGCACGAGCACCAGCATGAGCATCAGCATCCCCGCCGCCCCGTTCGACTACCGCCTGGCACCCGGCGCCACCGCGCTGGTCGTGATCGACATGCAGCGCGACTTCATCGAGCCCGGCGGCTTCGGCGCCTCGCTCGGCAACGACGTCTCGCTGCTGGTGCCGGCCATCGCGCCGATCGCCGCGCTGCTGGCGGCGTGGCGCGCGCGCGGCTGGCCGGTGGTGCACACCCGCGAGGCGCACAAGGCCGACCTGAGCGAC
>NZ_AZND01000559.1:0-854 GCF_000576205.1 Methylibium sp. T29
CTGGCTCGAGAAGGCCCGTTCGCTCCTGTCCGGCCCCACCGGGCCGGGCCAGCAGGAGCGCGCGCTGGCGCGGCTCGCGCTCGAGTGGTCGAACACGGCGGCCACGATGGGCGCCGATGCGCTCCACGCCCTGAGGCCGGCGGCCTGGGTCGCGTTGCGGGTCGGCGCCTCCGATCCGCTGGTCGAGTCCTTGTTGGCCGCGTCGTCGGTCCCGGTGCTGTGGCTCGATGCCGATCTGCGGGCCCCCGGCCTTCGCAGTGTTCCCGGTGCAGTGCAGGTGAGCGAGTGCGACGATTTCGAGGACGAGGCGCAGCGGGCGGCGGCGCAGGTGCTGGCTCATCTGGCGCAGGGCGAGCAGCCGGTGGCCCTGGTGGCCCTTGACCGCGTGCTGGTGCGTCGCGTGCGAGCGCTGCTCGAGCGGCAGCAGGTTCCGGTGAGCGATGAGACGGGCTGGAAGCTGTCGACCACCCGTGCAGGCGCCACGGTGATGGGCCTGCTGCGCGCGGTGCATCCCCGCGCAGCGACCGACGACCTGCTCGACTGGCTGGCCTCGGCGCCAGCCCCGGTGGATGGCCGTGCGGCGCTCGATGCCGCGTGGCGACGCGACGGCATCACCGCGTTGCGGCAGGTCGACGAGGCCCGCCTCGAGCCTGCTGCGCTCGCCCTTTGGCAGCAGTGGCTCGCGATCGGCGAACCCTTGAGCGCAACCCGCCGCCTGGCGCTGGGCGAATGGCTGTCCCGCCTGCGCGAGGCGCTGCTGCGCGCCGGGCTGTGGGAGGCGCTGCTGGGCGACGCGGCCGGTCGGCAAGTCATCGATGCGCTGCGGTGCCGCGCCGAGCCGCCGGCAGGCAGCG
>NZ_AZND01000560.1:0-854 GCF_000576205.1 Methylibium sp. T29
ACTGCTTCAATTCGATCTTCTGCTCCATCTTTCTGTCTCCTGAGGGGGTGCCGGAACACTAGAAATCGATCACCAGTCGCGCCGACTTCGAGCGCGAGCAGCACGGCGTGAAGCAGTCGTTGGCGGCGTGCTCCGCAGCGCTGAAGTACATGTCGCGGTGCTCGGGCTCGCCCTGCACGACACGCATCACGCAGGTGCCGCAGACGCCCTGCTCGCACGACACCGGCACATCGATGCCATGGGCGGCGAGCGCCTGCACCACGCTCTGGCCGGGCGCGACCGGCACCACCCGCCCGCTGCCGGCGATCTGCACCTCGAAGCCGCGGTCCGCCGAGCTGTCGACCGCAGCGCCCGCGAAGTATTCGTAATGGATGTTGCCCTCCGACCAGCCCAGCGCGCGGGCGGTCAGGATCACGTGGTCCATGAAGCCCTTCGGTCCGCACACGTAGAGGTGGGTCGTGTCCCCCGCCTGCGCGAGCACCGCGCGCGCATCGAAGCGCTGCGCGGCATCGCCGTCGTCGAAATGGAAGTGCACCTGCGCGGCAAACGCCGCGGCCCGCAGCCGCGGCACGAAGGCGGTGCGCGCCGGGGTGCGGCTGCAGTAGTGCAGCTCGAACGACGCGTCGGCACGCGCCAGCTGCTCGGCCATGCTCAGGATCGGCGTGACACCGATGCCGCCCGCGAGCAGCAGCGTGTGGCGCGCCGGGACCAGCGCGAAATGGTTGCGCGGCGCACTGATGCGCAGCCGGCTGCCAGGCAGCAACTGCGCGTGGGCGCTGCGCGATCCGCCGCGCCCCGCCGCCTCCAGCAGCACGCCGATCCGGTAGTGGCCGCGCTCGGCCGGGTCGTTGCAC
>NZ_AZND01000561.1:0-851 GCF_000576205.1 Methylibium sp. T29
GCGTCCTGCTGCTGGGCTGGGCGGTGCTGCCGCCGCGTTCGCGGCTGGGCGACCGTGCGCTGCTGGCGCTGCAGGCCGGCGAGGTGGCGTTCAACGGCTGGATCAAGGTCGCCGCCGACGGCGGCGTCGCGCTGGCGATGAACCGCAGCGAGATGGGCCAGGGCGTGCACACCGCGCTGCCGATGCTGGTGGCCGAGGAGCTCGACATCGGCCTCGACCGCGTGCGGCTGGTCCAGGCTGGCGCCGATGCGGTCTACGGCAACGTGGCCACCTTCGTCGCGTCGCTGCCCTTCCACCCGCGCGACAGCGAGCCGGGCCGCAGGACCGCGGTGGTGAAGGGCGGCGAGTGGGTCGTCGCCAAGCTGGCGCGCGAGCTCGGCATCAACATGACGGGCGCGTCGACCAGCATCGTCGACGCCTGGGAGCCGCTGCGGCTGGCTGCGGCCACGGTGCGGGCCCAGCTGGTGGGAGCCGCCTCGCTGCGCTGGCGCCTGCCCAAGGAAGAGATCGTGGTGCGCGACGGCGTCGTGTCGCATGCCTCCGGCGTGCACGCGCATTTCGGTGAGCTCGCCAGCGCGGCTGCCGGCACGCCGGCCGGTGACGTGGCGCTGAAGCCGCGTGCCGCCTGGACGCTGATCGGTCGCGACACGCCGCGCACCGATGTCGTCGCCAAGAGCAACGGCAGCGCCGTCTACGGCCTCGACGTGCGGCCCGAGGGCCTGCTGTACGCCGCAGTGCGCATGTGCCCGGTGCTCGGCGGTGCGCCGCAACGCATCGGCAACGAGGACGAGGTGCTGCGCCGCCCGGCGTGCAGCGGCTGGTGCGCCTGCCGGCCCGGGCCGGCGCGACCG
>NZ_AZND01000562.1:0-851 GCF_000576205.1 Methylibium sp. T29
ATCCATGGGCCACAACCCAACCGGCCGGAAGTGGGCGCCGCTGGTCGGTCTGTGTGGGCAGCCCGCTTGGCTGTGGTTCGCCTACTCAGCGCAGGCATGGGGCCTGTTCGTTCTATCGCTGGCCTACACGGGCGTCTACGTGCGCGGCATCTATGTTCAATGGAGGTGATCTATGGAATGGGTACTCGTTCTCTTGGTCTGGACTGCTGGTGATCCGACCCCTGACGGAATGATCTTGGGAGGCATTCCAAGTGAAAGCCTGTGCTGGAACCGAGCCAAGCAAGACACCCCCAGGGTGAAGCACATCACAGCAGGGAAGAAGTTCCAGTGGGCCTGTATCCAGCAAGAGGCCACACCGAAGCACAAGGTCGAGCCGAGCGTCTGATGATGGACAACGACTACGAGAGGGTGAGGGCGGCGGCCCTGAACCAGATCCTCGCGGAGTGGCACAGGTTCCAAGAGCCTACAGCCAAGGCAAGGGGTTCCTGGAACCGCCGCAGGCATGGAGCAATACCGCGCCTCTCGTCAGTACGATGACGAAAACGGAGCCCTGGACGCCCAGCTCCACAGCCAGACCATGCGAACGGTCGGCTTCGAGGTGTGGCAGATGGTCAGCCCCTGGAGGGACGCCATCCTCATCAACGCCCGGAATCTGGCTTTGGGCATGACGGTGTTCCGCAGCCCGAGACTTCCAGACTGCGAGATGCGCCGGGCTGAGATTCTGGTCGAGGCTCGGGATAAGCTGGCGCTCAGACTGGAGAAAGCGGGGCTGCTGTGATGCCGCACATTGACGAAGATGCCCAAGCTGCCATCGCCGCTCTCGGTGGCCTTGACGCGGTTCGCTGGATTGA
>NZ_AZND01000563.1:0-843 GCF_000576205.1 Methylibium sp. T29
CCGAAGCGGGCCAGCGCGGCGTCGGCGTTCGCCGGAGCGATGAAGGTGACGCCGAACGGCAGCCCGGCGGCCGGGCCTTCGGACACCGGCGTGGCGGTGAAGCCGGCCGGCGCCGCCAGCGCGCACCAGCCCAGCAGGTTGACGAAGTTCGTGTAGGTGCCCAGGCCGGCGTTCGCACCCAGCGGGTCGGCGTCGACCTCGTCGAAGCGCGGGTGCCCCGGCGCGGTGGGCACCATCAGCACGTCGACCTGCCGCCACAGCGCGGTGGCGTCGCGCTGCGCCGCCCGCAGCCGGTACTGGCCGCGGAAGGCATCGGTGGCGCTGAAGGCCGTGGCCGACTCGACGATCTGGCGCACGCTCGGGTCCAGCGCCTGCGGGTCGTGCGCGAGCAGCTCCTGCACCACGGCATGGCGCTCGGCCACCCAGGGCCCGGCGTACAGCAGGTCGGCCACCCGGTGCAGCGGCGCGAAGTCGATCGGCACCGCGCTGTGGCCGAGCCGGCGCAGCTCGCCGAGCGCCTGCTCGAAGGCCGCCGCATAACCGGCGTCGCCGCTGAAGACCGGATCGCGCGGCACGCCGACGCGCAGCGGGCCGTTCCAGCCGGCGGGCCCCGGTGCGAAGGCGCTGTACGCGTCGTCGGTGTCCGGCCCTTCGATCAGCGCGAGCACGGTGGCCGCGGCCGGCACGGTGTGCGCGAACACCGACACGCAGTCCAGCGAGCGGCAGGCCGGCAGCACGCCGGTGGTGGACACGCGGCCCGGTGTGGGCTTGAGGCCGACGATGTTGTTGAATCCGGCCGGCACGCGGCCCGAGCCGGCGGTGTCGGTGCCCAGCGCGAGCGGC
>NZ_AZND01000564.1:0-833 GCF_000576205.1 Methylibium sp. T29
ATCAGACCGCCTGAAGGGCTGACTCTCCCATGAAGTTCAGCCCCTACACCATCGCCGCGGCCCCGCGGAGTTTGCCAATTTGGCAGGCGATCCTGGACGACCTCAACAACCCGCCGCCGGCCCGCGTGGCGAAGGTTCTGGGCGTCGGCACCCGGACGGTCTATCGGTGGAACCGCACCGGCAAGGCCCCTAGATCGGCCTGCCTCGCGCTTTTCTGGCTGACCCGCTGGGGTCGCTCCGAAGTCCATTGCGCGGCCGTCAACGACGCCACAGCAGCCTTCGGACTGGCCCGAGCGCTCGACGCCGAGGTCCGCCAACTGCGCACCCAGCTCGCCCACGTGCTGGCGCTCGATGCGTCCGGCGCCGCCAACCAACCCTTGATCGGAGAGCACTATGTCAGTGGCCGCTGACCTTTTGAGGGGGTGCACGGCCAGACCCCCGTTCTCCTATGAGGACGCACAAAAGTGTCCGCATTGGTCGAGAAGTGTTCCTTTGATAAATCTAGGCCGGGCGGCCTTCGGCCGCCCCGCCGTCGTGCCTCCGGCGGGGACGCCGCCAGCCTCCCGGCCGTCCCGGTCGCCTCGTTCCTCGTCTCCCCGTCCGTCCGGTCGGCCAGCCGCTACCCGGCCATTTGTAACGACGGGCAGGGAGGCGTCCAGGGCGCGAGGCCACCAGTCCGACATAAGCACCATCAGCGCCCGCGTTTCCAATCCCAGTAGGTTTGCGATCGCTGCCGCTGGCTATCCAGACCCACAACGGCTTATCGCTTGGCTGCCGCCCCGGCCCCCGCCTCGAGGGTATGTGTATAACCTCTCCGAGATACTCGGTCCTGG
>NZ_AZND01000565.1:0-806 GCF_000576205.1 Methylibium sp. T29
CGCTCGCCGGCCTCGGCCTGCACGGCGATCGCAGTGCCACGGGGCGCGGCCTGGGCGGCAAGCGCCAGGTCACGCTGCTGCAGGCCGAGCACCTGCCGGTCATCGCCGCACTGGCGGGACGGCCGGAGGTGACCGCCGATGCGCTGCGCCGCAACCTCCTGGTGTCGGGGCTGAACCTGCTGGCCGTGCGCACGCTGTTCCGCGACCAGCCGCTGCGCCTGCGCATCGGCGCCGACGTGCTGCTCGAGCTCACCGGCCCCTGCGAGCCCTGCTCGCGCATGGAGGAGGCGCTCGGTCCGGGGGGCTACAGCGCGGTGCGCGGGCATGGCGGTGTCACCGCGCGGGTGCTGGCCGGTGGCATGCTGCACCTGGGCGACGCGGTGGTGTGCGAGTTCGCGCCACCCGGCGGATGACGACAACCCGCGAGGAGGATTGCCGATGTTTCCCTGGTTCTGGCTCCACTGGGCGCCGCAGCTTCACTTTCCGCTGAGCGGTGCGGTCACGCAGGACATCTTCAGCGGGATCCGCCCGACGGCCGGCGACGCCGACGTCGAACGCGCGGTGTTCGACGTGGCCAGCTACGGCAAGCAGCTCGGCTGGCTCAGCGAGGTGGTGCTCGGCCAGCAGCCCGACGCCACGCCCGAGCGCGCGGCGCAGGCGCAGACCGCACTGCAATGCCTGCGGACGCTGGCCGTCGAGGTGGAGACCATCAAGGACCGGCAGCGGCGCGAGCGGCGCGAGGCGGCGTCGGCCGCCGTCGAGGCTCTGGCGCAGAGCGATCCCGAGGCGCTGGCCGCGCTGCTCGC
>NZ_AZND01000566.1:0-802 GCF_000576205.1 Methylibium sp. T29
AGCCGCAGCGGCGTGCCGCCCGGCGTCAAGCTGCGCAGCGGGCCGGTCGGTTGGCCCTGGGCGTCGAGCACGACCAGCAGGCCGCGATGCGTCGGGTCGGTGTCGCGGAACAGGCCATAGTCCAGCGCGGGTGCGCCGGCCGCCGCGCAGTCGCTGGCGTAGTGCAGCAGCGCGTACACGCCGTCGGCCTTGCGGTCCAGCGCCAGGCCCGGCAGCGCGCGCAGGTGGCAGCGTCCGTCGTCCAGGCGCAGCCGGTCGGCCACGTGGCCGGCGATGTCGGCCTCGCGCGTTCGCACCTCGCCCCAGCTCAGCTGGCCATCGGCGTTGGCGTCGAGCTCGAGCACGGTGTCGAGGTCGCGCAGCGCCACGTCGACCTGCAGTGCCAGCTTGCCGTGCGCATCGACGCCGGCGCGCAGGTAGGCGTCGCTGGCCTGGTGGGCTGAGGCGAGCAGCGGCACACCCAGGACCGACAGCCCCACCAGCAGCGCGCGCAGCCTGCGCATCGGTGCGCCGGTCATTGCGCGTTCCCGGCGGATGCCGGCTCCAGCCGCGCATCGCGCAGGCCGATCTGCCGCGCCAGCGCCACCACCTCGGTCTGCGCCGCCGCGTCGCCGGCGGCCGTGGCGGCGCGCTGCATCACCACGAAGTCGATCGCCTCGCGCTGCGATTTCAGGTTCAGGCGCGCCAGCGCCAGCGCGCGCGTAGGTGCCGCCTCGACGTCGAGAGCGAAGCGCGCCCGCTCGCGCGCATGGACCGCGACCGCCTCCGGTCGCAGGCCGGCCTGCGCATAGCGTGCGGCGAC
>NZ_AZND01000567.1:0-797 GCF_000576205.1 Methylibium sp. T29
GCCGCGCCGGTGTGGTCGACCATCGAGCGGCAGCTGGCCGACGCCGCCGCGCGGGTGCCGGCCACGCTGCGCGGCCGGCGCGTCTATTTCGAGGTCGATGCCACGCCCTATGCCGCCGGCAGTGGCTCCTTCATCGGCGAGACGCTGCTGCGGCTCGGGCTCGGCAACGTCGTGCCGCCGGCGCTGGGGCCGTTTCCGCGCCTCAACCCGGAGTACGTGCTGCGCGCGCAGCCCGACATCGTGATGGCGCTGCAGCGCAACCTGGCCGAGATGCCCGGACGTCCGGGCTGGGCCTCGCTGCAGGCGCTGCAGCGGCGGCAGACCTGCGGCTTCGCGAGCGCGCCCTACGACGTGCTGGTGCGTCCCGGCCCGCGCATGGGAGAAGCGGCGCTGTTGCTGGCCGACTGCCTGGCCGCTTTGCCGGTGTCGGCCGCCAGTGCGAAGCCGGGGGCGGGGAGCCGATGACCCACGCCGAACTCGTCTCGCGTCGCCGCCATCTTGCGGTCGGGCTGGCGGTGCTGAGCGCGCTGCTGATCGTCGCCGGCCTGATGGCCGGCAGCGAGGGCTGGTCGGTTGCGTCGCTGTGGGCCCCGGATGCCGGCCTGATCGTCGGCGAGATCCGTGCGCCGCGCACGCTCGGTGCGTGGCTGGTCGGTGCGCTGCTCGGCCTGGCCGGCGCGGTGGCACAGGGCCTGTTCCGCAATCCGCTGGCCGATCCCTACCTGCTCGGCTCGGCCTCCGGGGCCTCGCTGTGCGTGGTGCTGGTGCTGGCCGGCAGCGCGCTGCCGGCCACGGCG
>NZ_AZND01000568.1:0-790 GCF_000576205.1 Methylibium sp. T29
AGCGCGGTGAACAGTGGCCGCAGCAGCGGCGCATCGGGGTGCGACGGCTGGCCCTCGCGGCCGGCGTAGGACGCGGTGAAGTGGCGCTGCGCCTGCTCCAGCGTCGGCGCGCTGCGCAGCGCGAACAGCTCGCCCACCAGACCGCCGCGTGAATGCGAAACCACGTCGACCGTGAAGACGCGGTCGTCCGGCAGCGCGGCCAGCAGCGCGCCGACCAGGCCGTGCGCGTTGTCGACCGGGCTGCGGGTGAGGCTGCGGTGCTCCCAGGCCAGCAGCGTGCTGCGCGCAGCGAGCGCGGTGAAGTCGCCTGGCCGTTCTGCGTCTCGCGCCCCGGAGTTGCCGGGGCCGGCCCACAGCGCACCGAAGCTGCCCTCGGTGGACGACGCGGTGCCGTGCAGGAACAGCAGCACGCTGTCCTTCGCGTCGCTCAGCGGCAGGCTGCCGGCGGGTTGCCAGCTGCCGTCGACCCAGCGCAGCAGCACGCCACCCGCATCGCCCAGCGCGTCGTGCAGGCTGGCGTTCTCGAACGCCGCGCACAGCTTCGCGGCGAGCGGGAAGTCGGCCGCGGCGTTGCCTGGGAACCAGCGCGCGACGCTGCGGCCGAGGATCGCACCGAAGTCGTAGAGCTTGTCGAGGCTGGTCGGGTCGGTCAGCTCGCTCACCGTGTAGCGCTCGACCGGGGCGCCGGGCGCGCCGCCGCGCGAGCGGGAGCGCGGGCTGCTCGCCAGGTCGAACGGCAGCTCGATGGTCGGTGCGCCGTTCGCGACACCGCGCTGTGCGGCCGGCTGCC
>NZ_AZND01000569.1:0-771 GCF_000576205.1 Methylibium sp. T29
GTGCGCTCGCTGTGGCCCCAGGCCAGCGTGAGCTGCTGGCGCAGCGGGGCCTCGAGCGCACCCGGCGGCAGCATCGGCAGCAGCGCCAGCGCATCGCGCACCTGCGCCAGCGGCTGCCGCAGCGCGTCGCCCAGCATCGCGGCGAAGGCGTGCGTCATGCGCACCGCACGTTCGGTCTCGCTGAGATCGCGGCACAGGCAGATGCCGATGCGCTCGCCGTCCACGTGCGTCTGCACCAGGGCGATCTCCATCGGCACCTCGACCCCCCCGCTGCCGGCGCGCTGGCCCGCCACGGTGTCGCGGCGCACGGTCCACGGCGACGGGGTGAGCCCGTCGAGTTCGGCCTCGGGCTGCGTGACCGGCCAGTCCAGGTCTTCGGCCAGCGACGGGATCAGCAGCGAGATCGGCTGTCCGCCGATGCCCTGGCGCGAGCGCCCGAACATCACTTCGCCGGCCGGGTTGATCCATTGCACGCGCCCGGACTCGTCGTAGGCGATTGCGGCTTCGCTGATGTGCTCGAGCACCATGCGCAGGCGGCGCTGGGCATCGAGCATGCGTTCCTGGGCGTGCCCGCGCTCGCCGGCCTCGCGCTCCATGCGCCGGCCTGCGGCCGCGAGCTGGGCCGCGAAGCCGCGCACCGCGAGCAGCGCCACCACACCCAGCAGCGCGGCCACCACCGCCACCAGCACGATCAGCTTGTCGGTCGCTTCCCGCGCGGCCTGCCCGCCGGCCGCACGCTCGGCCTGCAGGCCCGCCTCGGTGCGCCGCAGG
>NZ_AZND01000570.1:0-760 GCF_000576205.1 Methylibium sp. T29
CACGCCGCCGCTGCGCAGTGGCGCGCGGCGGACGGTCGCGGTCGAGGAGGGCGCGCCGGGCGCCGGCTTCTTGAGCTTGAGGGTGGCCATGTCGGTGCCGATTGGATCATGGCGCGCCGCGGGCGCCGGGCCGGCCACTCAGGACGCCAGCCCGAACAGCTCGCGCAGTGCCTCGCGGTAGGCGCCCTGGCCGACGGCGTTGGTGTTGTGGTGCGAGCCACCTTCCACCAGCAGCCAACGCTTGGGCGACGCGGCGCGCTCGTACAGCGCCTTGCCGAGCGCGGGCGGGATCAGCCGGTCCTCGCTGCCATGCACCACCAGCAGCGGCGAGCCGACCCGGGCCACCTTCTCCTGTGCGTCGAAGCGCTGCGTGATCAGCGGGCCCAGCGGCAGCCAGCCCCAGCGCATCTGCGAGAACACGTCGCGCACCGAGGTGAAGCTGCCCTCGACGATCAGCCGGCCTCGTCGGGCACCTGCGCGGCGAGGTCGATCGCGATCGCGCCGCCCAGCGAGTGGCCGAAGATGTAGCGCGGCGCGCCCGGGTGCTGCACGGCAAGCCAATCCCAGGCGGCGCGGGCGTCCTCGTAGGCCATCTGCTCCGACGGCAGCTCGCCCGGGGCGCTGCGGCCGAAGCCGCGGTAGTCGATCGCCAGCACGTTGAAGCCCAGCTCCTGCATGCGCCGCACGCGGCGGGCGCTGCCGGTCACGTCCAGCGCGCGCCGTGCAGGTAGAGCAGCACCGGCGCTCCGGCCTGCGCGCC
>NZ_AZND01000571.1:0-746 GCF_000576205.1 Methylibium sp. T29
TCCGGCAGCGGCGCTGGGCTGGCTTCGGGTTCGACCGACGGCGCGGGCGGCGGTGTGCCGCCGGGCAGGCGGACCGTGCCGCAGCCGACGACCAGCATGGCCGCCGCGAGGATGAGGATCAGGCGCAGGCCATGCCCCAGGGGCGATGGCGGCGCAATGCGAATGCAGTTCACCATGTCCGCTGATGTCGGCGGGTGGCGATTGCACTTGCGTGTCAAAAGGCCGGCATCGCGCCAGCGAAGACCCGCCAGAGCCCTTTTGCGTCGAGTCCGTCACGATCCGACGAGGCCCGATCGGCGCCCGTCCGACCGGCCGCCTGACATCGTGTTTCAGCGCCGGGGCCGGAGGGTTGTAACCTTTGGGTTCTGCCACCCCGCTCAGACCACAACAACACGGATGTCCGGTTCATGAAACCTGTTGCATTTGATCCCTATGGAAGAAGGCGCTCGCGCTGGCGCCTGCCCCGCTGGCTGGTGCTGCTGCTGGTCGGCATCGCGATCGGCGCGGGAGGCGTCGTGCTGATCCAGGAGCGCTACCTGCCGCCCCGGCTGTCGGCCAGCGCGTCGACCGCGCTGCGCGCCTCGTACGAGAAGGCCGAGGCCGAGCGCCTGCGCCTGGAGGGCGCGCTCGCCGACACCACGAAGCAGCTCGAGGCGGCCCTCGCCGACAAGAAGGGGCTGGCCGACGAGCTGGGTGCCAGCCGCGACACCGCCGAGCGCCTGCGCAAGGACGTGGCCGCGGTGGTG
>NZ_AZND01000572.1:0-744 GCF_000576205.1 Methylibium sp. T29
CGGGCTGCGCTGCCGGGCCCGGCGCCGCGCGTTCGGCATGGTCGTAGAAGCCGCGCCCCGACTTGCGGCCGAGCAGGCCGCCGTCGATCAGCTCGCGCTGCACCAGCGAAGGCCCGTAGCGCCGGTCGCCGAAGTTGGCGTCGTGGACCGAGGCGGTCACCGCGAAGTTGGTGTCGTGACCGATCAGGTCCATCAGCTCGCAGGGCCCCATGCGGAACCCTGCGCCGCGCAGGCAGGCGTCGAGCACGGCCGGCTCGGCCGCACGCTCCTGCAGCAGCGCCAGCGTCTCGGCGTAGTAGGGCCGGGCGATGCGGTTGACGATGAAGTCCGGCGTCGAGCGGGCGTGCACCGGCGTCTTGCGCCAGCGCTCGCTGAGCGCGAACACGGCCTGCGCCACGCTCGGCTCGGTGCGCAGGCCGGAGACCACCTCCACCAGCTTCATCACGGGCACCGGGTTGAAGAAGTGCAGACCGACGCAGCGCCCCGGGTGCCGCAGGTCGCGCGCCAGCGCGGTGATCGAGATCGACGAGGTGTTGGACGCCAGCACGCAGTCGGCGTCGACGATCGCCTCGAGTTGCGCGAACAGCGTGCGCTTGGCCTCGGCCTGCTCGACGATGGCCTCGACCACCAGCCGGGCGCCGGCTGCCGCGTCGATCGACGTGGCCGGGGTGATGCGCGCCAGCGTGGCCTGCGCCGCCTCCGCGCTCAGGCGACCCTTCGCCACGAGCGCGTCCAGGCCGGTGG
>NZ_AZND01000573.1:0-738 GCF_000576205.1 Methylibium sp. T29
CGCCCTCGGGCGGCGGCGGGCGCAACTCGTCGGGCGGCACCGGCCCGTCCGGCCCGACGCCGCCGTCGATCCAGCGAGCGAAGGCCTGCGAGGTGGCGATACGCCGGCCCTGCGCGTCATCCAGCGCCAGCGGCATGCGCAAGCGCGACGACCACTCCAGCAAGGCCTGGCTCTGCTCGTCGCGCGGTGCGTCGACGGGTGGGAGCGCGTTCTGCAGCAACTCGCCCCAGGCGATCAGGCGCTCGTTGCCGCTCGCCTCGACCCGTATGCGCTCATGCTCGATGTTGCGCTGGAGCAGCCAGCCCGACACCAGCGCGAACAGCAGCAGCACCGCCACGACGGTGAGGTAGATGCGCAGGTAGAGCGTCTTCACCGGCCGGCCCGTCCTGCTGCGCGGGCGCGACGCCGATCAGGCCGCCTCGGCATCCTGCTTCTTCGCGAACACGTAGCCCGCGCCGCGCACCGTGAGGATGCGGCGCGGCGTCTTGGGATCGTCTTCGATGGCGGCACGGATGCGCGAGATGTGCACGTCGATCGAGCGGTCGAAGGCCTCGAGCGCGTGGCCCTTCAGCGCATCATGATCTGGTCGCGCGACAGCACGCGCCCGGGCGCGTTGGCCAGCACCTGGAGCAGGTCGAACTGGTAGCTCGTCAGGTCGCAGGGCTTGCCGTCGAGGCGGGCCTGGCGACCGCCGGCGTCGACCTCGAGGCGGCCGAAGCGCAGCACGTCGCCGTCGCC
>NZ_AZND01000574.1:0-737 GCF_000576205.1 Methylibium sp. T29
CGCGCCGCAGCGCACCGCTGTAGGACGCGGCCCGCAGCGCGTCGCGGCGCCGTCCCATCGCGCGGCGGTGTGCCGCTGCCCATACTGGCTTCAGCGAGCCCCGGACGCATGGTCGTCCCTGCGATCGCTGCCCATCACTCAGCAGGAGCCGTTGCCATGATCGAGAAGAACGCCAGCGTCCATTGGGAAGGCCGGGGCAAGGAAGGCCAGGGCCAGGTCAGCACCGAGACCGGTGCGCTGCAGGCCTACCCCTACGGCTTCGGCAGCCGTTTCGAGGACGACCGCCGCGGCAGCAGCCCGGAGGAACTGCTCGGCGCGGCGCACGCGGCCTGCTTCACGATGGCGTTCTCGTTCGCCTGCGACAAGGCCGGCTTCGCGACCACCGCGGTCGACACGCGTGCCGCCGTGCGCCTGGCCAAGCAGGGCGAGGGCTTCGTCATCGACCGCATCGCGCTGCAGCTCGACGCCGCCGTGCCCGGGATCGACGAGGCGATGTTCCAGCAGCTGGCGCAGAGCGCGAAGGAGAACTGCCCGTTGTCGAAGGCGCTGGCCAGCGTGCCGAGCATCACGCTCGTGGCGACGCTGCGCCGTTGAAGCGGCGGCGAGCCTCATCGAGGAGAGTGGGATGAGCACATCGAGATCGTGGCGCCGGCTCGCGGCCGGCTGGTTGGGAACGCTGGCCTGCACGCTGGCCGTCGCGCAGATGGACACGCCGGCGCCGCCCGGGCCGCCGGCCG
>NZ_AZND01000575.1:0-720 GCF_000576205.1 Methylibium sp. T29
GCGCGGGCGGCGGCGGAGCGGGAACTGGTGCGGGCGCCGGAGCGGGCTTCGGCGGCGTCGGCGGGACGACCACTGGCGCGGGTACGCTGACCCCCGGCTTGGCCACCGCAGCTGAAGCCGCCGAACCTGCCGCGGCCGCTCCCTGCAATTTCTTCAGTTCCTCGACGTTCTTGGCCAATTCGGCCACACGGGTGGAGTTGTCCTTCTGCTCGCGGCCTTTGGCCACCTGGTCTTCCGGCCCCGGCTTGCTCGCACCGACCGCACCCTTGCTCAAGGTCAGCTTGTCCGGCGTACCACCAGCGGCCGTCTTGCGGTCCTGCACGTCCGCCTGCACCTTGCCCGCCGCAGAGCGGCTGCTGTCGGGCGCGGCCGCAGTGGGCACGCCACCGGCGAGCTTGGCACGGTAGGCGCCGAAGTCGGCGCTCTGCGCCTGGATCACCTGCCGGGCGTCGGATGGCGTGATGGCCTGAGTCTCTTCACCGGACGGAACATTGAGCACGGCGCCGGCCTTGAGCCGGTTCATGTTGTTGCCGAGGAAGGCGCCGGGGTTGCTGCGATAGAGCGCCACCAGCATCTGGTCCAGCGACACGCCGGGCTGCTGCGTGCGAGTGGCGATGCGGTACAGCGTGTCACCCGCCTTGACGCGGTACTCGGACGCGGCACCCGTGCCAGCCGGCTCGGCCGCCGCAGCGCGCGGTGCCGGTGCCGGTGCCGGACGCG
>NZ_AZND01000576.1:0-717 GCF_000576205.1 Methylibium sp. T29
CACGTCGCGCTCGCCCGCGTCGGCGGCCCAGTGCTCGGGCGCCGCGTCGTCGCTCAAGCCGGGCGCCCCAGCTTCGCCAGCCGTGCCGGCTCGACGATCTCGATCCAGTAGCCGTCGGCGTCCTTGATGAAGGCCACGTCCTTCATCTTGCCCTGCTCGGGCCGCTTCACGTAGGTCACGCCGTTCTCGTCGAACCAGCGCACCGCGGCGTCGAGGTCGGGCACCGAGATGCAGATGTGGCCGAAGCCCTGCGGCTTGGCATTGCCGTCGTGGTACTGGAACTCGGCGTCGTTCTCGGTGCCCCAGTTGTGCGTGAGCTCCAGGATGCCGCGCTGCGCGAAGGTCCACGCGGTGCGCTCGCCCACGTCCTGCGGCGCCGCGGCGGCCTCCTCGGCCTGCGCCAGGAAGTAGAGCGAGAAGCTCATCTCCGGAAAGTCCAGCTTGCGCAGCAGGCGCATGCCGAGCACGCGCGTGTAGAAGTCCAGCGAAACCTTCGGGTCCTTCACGCGCAGCATGCTGTGGTTCAGCGTGAAGCCCTTCGTCGCGGCCGGGGCCTGCTCGCAGACGCCGGGCTGTTGTTCGGTGGTGAAGCTCATGGGGGAGGTCCTGTGTCGGGGCCGGAAAGGGCGGGGGCCACGATGATGCCGCAGCGTGCCGGCCGCGGCAGCCAGGCAGACCAAGCCCCGTCGCCCCCGCGGGGCGTTCAGCGCCCGGGGC
>NZ_AZND01000577.1:0-715 GCF_000576205.1 Methylibium sp. T29
CGCGGCGCCGCGACCGGGCTGGTTCGCCGCGAGCGCCGTGATGACGGCAGCGGCCACGTTCTCGCTGTGGGCGTTACCGCCGCTCGCGGCCGCGGTGTTGGCGGTCCTGGCGCTGAGCCTGGCCTTCGCGGCCTGGCGCCCGGACGATGCGCCGTGGCTGCCGTTCGCCGGCCTGGCGCTGCTGGCGCTGCCGCTGGTGGCATCACTGCAGTTCTATGCCGGCTACCCGCTGCGGCTGCTGACGGCGCAGCTCAGCACCTGGGCGCTGCAGCTCGCCGGCCTGGAGGCCGCGCGCAGCGGCGCCGCGATGACGGTGCAGGGCCAGCTGGTGATCGTCGACGCGCCGTGCTCCGGCGTGCAGCTGGTGTGGCTGGGCTACTTCTGCGCGTGCGCCGCGGCGGCGTGGGTCGGGCTGCGCGATGCGGTGCTGCTGCGCCGGCTGCCGATGGTCGGCCTGCTGGTGCTGAGCGGCAATGTGCTGCGCAACACGCTGCTGGTCGCGCTGGAGGCGCGGCCCCAGGGGCTGGGCGAGGCCGCGCACCAGGCGATCGGCCTGGGGGTCACGGCCGCGGTGTGCGCCGCCGTGCTGGTGTGGACCCCGCGTGAACAGGAGAAGGAGCTGCGCCATGCAGACCGTCATTGAGTGCCGGCACCACGAGCCGCTGGCGCGCTGGGGCGCGGCGTGCGGCGCCGGGCCGCGCCGCTGGGTGGCCTG
>NZ_AZND01000578.1:0-715 GCF_000576205.1 Methylibium sp. T29
GTCCACAGCCGGTTGTAGCTGGCCGCGCCGGTGCTGTGCTCGCTCAGCAGCGGCGCCTCGTCGGGCGCGCCGGGCGTGAGCAGCACGTCCACGCCGTGTGCGGCCAGGCCGTCGTCGGCCATCGCCTCGCGTGCGGCGGCGGTGATGCGCTGCGCGGCGTCGTAGTCGGCGTCGCCGATCGTTCTTGACGCCTCGCGCAGGTAGTCGCGCAGCAACGGCGACAGCGCATCGGCGTGCTGCGTCAGCTCGGTGTGCAGGCTGCGCACCGCCTCCCAGCCCTGCACGGTGGCCTGGGCCTCGAAGGCCTCGGCGGCCCAGGCCGGCAGGCGCACCTCTCGCACCGTGTGGCCGGCCGTGCGCAGCCGCGTCGCGGCCTCCTGCAACGCGGTGGCCATGGCCGGGGACAGCGGACCCCACGGGTAGTCGGTCACCACGCCGAAGCGCGGGGCCGCGGTCGGTGCGGACCGCGTGGCCGCGAAGCGCCGCCCGGCCAGCGCCTGGGCGAAGAACGCCGCATCGGCGACCGTGCGGGTGAACAGCCCCACGGTGTCGAGCGACCACGAGAAGCAGCGCACGCCGGCCGTCGGCAGCCAGCCGAAGCTGGGCTTGCAACCCACCACGCCGCAGTACGACGCGGGCCGGATCACCGAGCCGCCGGTCTGCGTGCCGATCGCCAGCTCCACCAGCCCGGCCGCCACCGCGGCCGCCGAGCCGG
>NZ_AZND01000579.1:0-710 GCF_000576205.1 Methylibium sp. T29
GCGTCGACGCGGCGCGCACCCAGCTCGCCGCGTCGGAGCGGCGTGCCCGGCTGGCGCGCGAGTCGCGCGGCTACCTCGACAAGTCCTTCCAGCTCGGCGAAACCGACCTGCGACCCGCCTGCGCATCGAGGCCGACGCAGCCGATGCCGAACGCCAGGCCGCGCGCAGCCACATCGAACTGGCCGCCGCGCTGTCGGCCTGGCGCCAGGCCCTGGGGCTGCTGCCCCGGTAATGCCGCGCCCCACCCTACCGAACTCCCCGAGGAACCCCATCCCATGACGTCCCCCCTCCTGTGTGCCGCGCTCGTTGTCGCGGCCCTGCTCGCTCCCGGCGAAACCGCCCGCGCCGGCGAAGGCCACGACCACGGCAGCGAAGCACCGGCCCCGGCCGGCGCGGCGCTGCCCCGCTTCGTGGCCGTCTCCGAAGCCTTCGAACTCGTCGGCGTGCTCGACGGTCGCAGCTCACGCTCTACCTCGACCGTGCGGCCGACAACAGCCCGGTGCGCGACGCCGCGATCACGCTCGAGATCGCCGGCCAGCCCTTCGAGGCCGAAGCGCACGGCGACGCCGAGTACGAGGTCGTGCTGCCCGAGGCGCCCGCGCCGGGCGTCCTGCCGATCACCGCGACCGTGACCGCCGGCGACGAGTTGGACCTGCTGGCCGGTGAGCTCGACCTCCACGCGCCCGCGCACGCCGACGCGGCCGCTCCCG
>NZ_AZND01000580.1:0-703 GCF_000576205.1 Methylibium sp. T29
AGCAGCTTCGGCGGCGCACCGCAGAACCCGGCGGCCCCGGCACCCGCCGCGCCGCTGACGCCCGAACTGGTGGCCGCGCAGTTGCAGGCCGCGCGCCAGAGCGGCTACCAGGACGGCTACCGCGACGGTCTGACCGCACTCGAAGGTTTCAAGCAGAGCTACGCCCAGCAGGTGACTGGCCAGGTCACCGCCGTGGCGCAGGCCTTCCGCGGCCAGCTCCAGCAACTCGAACAGGGCCTGGCCGCGCAGCTCGCGGAGGTGGCCGTCGCGCTGGCGCGCCAGGTGCTGCGCAGCGAACTGGCAACGCGCCCCGAGCTGGTGGCGGCGGTGGCCCAGGAGGCGCTGGTCGCCACGCTGGCCTCGGCCAAGCAGGTGGCGGTGCACGTGCATCCCGAGGACCTCGCCTTGTTGAGCCTGCACGCCGGCGAGGCGCTGGCCGCGCGCGGCGCGCGCCTGGTGCCCGATGCGGCCCTGGCCCGCGGCGGCTGCGTGGTCGACAGCGAGGTCGGCATCATCGATGCCAGCATCGAGGCGCGCTGGCGCCGTGCCATGGACGGCATGGGACAGCGCGCTGCCTACGAGGTGGCGCCATCGGCCGACGACGCGGCCGCTCCGGTGACCGACGAGAACGGGGCGGGCGCATGAACGCCCCGACCGAAGGCTGGCTGCCCGCCGCAACGCCGGCGACCGAGCGCCCTGCGGC
>NZ_AZND01000581.1:0-692 GCF_000576205.1 Methylibium sp. T29
CGCCGCCGCCACGCGACGACGTGCTGCTGCTCGGCGAGACGGCGTCGGCAGGAGATGTTCGCGCGCGCGCTGCACCACGCCAGCCCGCGCGCGGCGCAGGCCTTCGTGGCGCTGAACTGCGCGGCCTTGCCGGCCGAGCTGCTCGAGAGCGAGCTGTTCGGCGTCGAGAAAGGCGCGTTCACCGGCGCGCACCAGTCGCGCGCCGGCCGTTTCGAGCGCGCCGACGGGGGCACGCTGTTCCTCGACGAGGTGGGCGAGCTGAGCGCGGGCGCGCAGACGCGGCTGCTGCGCGTGCTGCAGGAGGGCGAGATCGACCGGCTCGGCGGCAGCACGACGCGCCGGGTCGATGTGCGGGTGATCGCGGCGACCAATGTCGACCTGGCCGCGGCGGTGGCGCGCGGCGGCTTCCGCAAGGACCTGTACTACCGGCTCGCCGTCTACCCGGTGCACATTCCGCCGCTGCGCGAGCGCCGCGAGGACATCGCGCCGCTGACCGAGTGCTTCATCGCCCGCATCGGCGCGCGCGACGGCCGGCGCGTCGGCGGGCTCACCGACAAGGCGCGCCACGCGCTGCTGGCGCACGACTGGCCGGGCAATGTGCGCGAGCTGCAGAACGCCGTCGAGCGCGCGCTGATCCTCACCGAGGAGGGCGCGCGCATCGACGCCGCCGCGCTGTTCGCCGGCGTGCCGCC
>NZ_AZND01000582.1:0-680 GCF_000576205.1 Methylibium sp. T29
GCCCGCCGCCCCGGCGACTGGCTGGTGCGCTGGCAACCCGACGGCCGGCGTTCGCCGCAGTGGCAGTGGGCGGAGCCCGGCCGCGCCTTCAACGGCCACGTGATCGCCGGCGCCGGCGGCACGCGCCTCTACACCACCGAGACCGACCTCGAGACCGGCTCCGCGTGGATCGGCGTGCGCGACGCGCGCTCGCTGGAGAAGCTGGACGAGTGGCCCACGCACGGCATCGACGCGCACGAACTGTTGCTCGACGACGATGACACGGGCGGCCACGACGCACCTTCGCTGTGGGTGGCCAACGGCGGCGTGCCCACGCGGCCCGAGACCGGCCGGCAGAAACTGAACCTCGACCGCATGGATTCGTCGCTGGTGCGGCTGGACGCGCGCAGCGGTGCACTGCGTGGCCAGTGGCGCCTGGACGACCGCCGCCTCAGCCTGCGCCACATGGCCTGGCGCGACACGCCGGCGGCCGGTGCGCGCACGCAGCGCGTGCTCGGCATCGCGCTGCAGGCCGAGCACGACGACCCGGCGGCCAGGCAGGCCGCCCCGGTGCTGGCGCTGTTCGACGGCGAGCGGTTGCGCACCTTCGATGGCGGCGCCTGGCGGGCGCGTCAGACGCAACGGGCCTGGCCGGCTACGGCGGTGACATCGCCGCCACCGCCGACGGCTGGGCCGTGAGC
>NZ_AZND01000583.1:0-681 GCF_000576205.1 Methylibium sp. T29
ACTGCACCGCGCAGGTCCGTGACGGCCACGTCACCGTGTGGGCGCCGACCAGGTGCCGGCATCGCCCGCGCGCACGCGGCGCGCGCCGCCGGGGTCGACGAGCACGCGGTGACGCTGCACGTCACGCTGCTGGCGGCGGCTTTGGCCGCCGGCTCGATGCCGACTTCGTGGCGCAGGCCGTCGCGGTGGCGCAGGAGACCGGCGGCCGGCCGGTGCAGCTGCTGTGGTCGCGCGAGGAGGACACCACGCACGACTACTACCGCCCGGCCGCGGCCGCGGCGCTGAAGGCGGTGCTGGGGGCCGATGGACGGCCGCTGTCGCTGCGCGTCGCGAGCGCCGGCGATGCCATCACGCCGCGCTGGATGGAGCGCGGCCTGCCCTGGCTGGCCGGCCCGGTCGACCTGCCCGACAAGACCACTGCCGAGGGCCTGTTCGACCAGCCCTACGACATCGCGCACCAGCGCATCGCCCATGTCGCCACGCGCAGCGGCGTGCCGGTCGGCTACTGGCGCTCGGTCGGCCATTCGCACAACGCCTTCTTCCTCGAGAGCTTCATCGACGAACTGGCGCACGCGGCGCAGCAGGACCCGGTGGCCTACCGGCTCGCGCTGCTGGCCGGCAGCCCGCGCCACGCCGCGGTATTGCAGCTCGCCGCGGCGCAGTCCGGCTGGGGTCGGCCCT
>NZ_AZND01000584.1:0-668 GCF_000576205.1 Methylibium sp. T29
CGGCAGCTGCGCTCGCAGGCCGCCGACGCGGCGCTCAGCGTGGCGGTGCGGGCGCGCGCAGGTGGTCGGCGATGACGGTGCGCCACAGCGCGTAGCCCTGCGTGTTCAGGTGCAGCGCATCGGGCAGGAACAGCTCCGCGCGCGGCTGCCCCTGCGCATCGAGCATCTTCGAGTAGATGTCGATGTAGTCGAGGTTCGGCGTGTGGCGGCTGTAGTCGGCCACCAGCGCATTGGTCTCGACCACCTGCGGCATCAGCGCGCTGCGCAGCGGGCTGGGCTTGATCGACAGGAAGGCGATGCGCGTGTCGGGCAGCGCCCGGCGCACACCCTCCACGAAGGTGCTGAAGCTCGCCAGCACCTGCTGCGGCGTGCGGCCCTCGGCGAGGTCGTTGTCGCCGGCGTAGACGATCACCAGCCGCGGCTTGTACGGCAGCACCAGCCGTTCCAGGTACGCCGCGCAGTCGAACATCCGCGAGCCGCCGAAGCCGCGCTTGACTATCGTCTCGCCGGCGAACTGCGCCTCCAGCCCCGACCACAGCCGGATCGACGAGCTGCCGACAAACAGCACCCCGCCGGGCTGCGGCGCCTGAGCCTCGTCGGCCAGCGCGAAGGCGTCCAGGCTTTCCTGCCAGCGCGCCTCGACGGGCGTCGCGGCGGCCGCAGGCCCG
>NZ_AZND01000585.1:0-667 GCF_000576205.1 Methylibium sp. T29
GAGCCCGGCGTGTTCGTGAGCGAGGCGATGGTGGCGCTGTACGGCGCCGCGCCGGGCACGCGCCTCGTGCTGCCGCTGACGCACCGCGACGGCCACGCGCTGCCCACGCGCTTCTTCGTGCGCGGCGTGTGGCGCGACTACGCACGCCAGCAGGGTGCGCTGGTGGTCGACGCGCAGGACTTCGTGGCGCTCACCGGCGACACACGCGTGAACGACCTGGCGCTCACGCTCGCGCCCGGCGCCGACTCGGCCGCGCTGCAGCAGGCGCTGCGCGCGCTGGCGCCCGACCCGGCGCTGCTCGAGTTCGCGCAGGCCGGCGAGATCCGCGCGAGCTCGCTGCGCATCTTCGACCGCAGCTTCGCGGTCACCTACTGGCTGCAGGCGGTGGCGATCGCGATCGGGCTGTTCGGCATCGCGGCCAGCTTCTCGGCCCAGGTGCTGGCGCGGCGCAAGGAGTTCGGCCTGCTGGCGCACCTGGGCTTCACGCGCGGCCAGGTGCTGGCCATCGTGGCCGGCGAAGGCGTGGCGTGGACGGCGGCCGGTGCCCTGCTCGGCCTGGCGCTCGGGCTGGCCGTGAGCGTGGTGCTGGTGCACGTGGTCAACCCGCAGAGCTTCCACTGGACGATGGAACTGCTGGCGCCCTGGGGCCGGCTGGCCGCGCTGTGCG
>NZ_AZND01000586.1:0-663 GCF_000576205.1 Methylibium sp. T29
GACCGGGCGCTCGAACTGCCATGGCCGCGCGGGCCGATGCGCAGCGTGTGGGACCACTCGCCGGGCTGCGGCGCGAGCGCGTGGCAGGCCACGGCGAAGAGTGCCGCCGCCAGCGCGAGCAGGGTGGCGAGGAGGGCGAAGGTGATGAGGCTGAGGCGGCGTGCGGGGGAACGGAGAGGGTGGGGGTGAGAGCCGCTGTTCTTCATCGCATGGCTCCCGAGTCCACCACCGCCACCGTCGTCACCGCCTGCCAGGGGCCGGTCGAGCGGCCCAGCGCCGCGGCCCAGAACCACGCCGAGGTGTCGGTGTAGGCCTGGCCTTCCGCATCCGCGATGCGCTCGCACACGCGCAGCCGCTGCGCACCGCGCTCGGCCTCGAAGCAGCGCCACAGCCGCTGCTGCGCGTCGCGCTCCAGGCGTGCGGCGGCGATGCTGTAGCCGAGGCCACGATAGCAGTCGGCCGCCGGGTGCAGCATGCGCGTGGGGCGCTGCACGTCGCGCAGCACCAGCAGCCGCTCGCCGTCGCTGAAGCGGCCGATCGCGCCGGGGAAAGCGTTGGCGAAACGCTGCTCCACCGGGCTCAGCGCCAGCGGGCGCAGCGTGCGGCCGTCGAACTGCCGCGGCCATTCGACGGCGCTCAACGCGCCGTCGGCCGACGCCGCGT
>NZ_AZND01000587.1:0-657 GCF_000576205.1 Methylibium sp. T29
GTAGTCAGACTGATCGACGGGGCTGCTGTTGAGCGTCATGAGCAGCCACGTATCCCGGTCCGGCGATATGGTGGCGTGCTGTACTACTTCGAAGTTCAGTAGTGGAAGTTGGTCTCCACCAGCGCAAACCAAGGATTTGATGAAAACGCCTGACCTGTGCCTGTAAGCCGGCGTGTTACCGACCCCGAAGAATGCCTCCATGTCCGGATCTGGGAGTTGATCGGCAGCCCCCGTGTAGAAGGTCATTCGCTCCCACGAATCGGTCGTTTGGCTCGCGTCGATGCTCTCGTCATCAGCATCTGCATCAGCCGTCCAAATGAGCTTTCCGTAACTCCACACACGACGAAGCCCCTCCATCTCGTTCGCTGTGAGGAGGTAAAAGACATCAACGACCGTCGTGTAGGTCGTGGAGTCAACGCCAGGGGCGCCCTTCCCTCCCGTGGTTTGCGTGTGGGCTATTGCTCGCTTCTCGCTCGCCCAGGCGATGACACCAGGGACACGGGCGACGCCTATGACGTATGGAAGAGGATCACCGTAGTTCGCCCCTGGGACTCTTGAGAGATCGGGATAGGGCGCGTTGACCTTCTGGTTTGGATCGAGGCCGGCCGAGAGACCATAGACGACTGCAAATGTCTGGAGGCCGGCGGAAGGCCCACC
>NZ_AZND01000588.1:0-649 GCF_000576205.1 Methylibium sp. T29
CACCGCGGCGCTGCCGCTGCTGGGCGTGCCCTTCGCGGTGAAGAACCTGTTCGACGTGCAGGGCCTGGCCACGCTGGCCGGCTCGAAGATCGAGCGCGAGCGTGCGCCGGCGCTGCGCGACGGGCCGCTGGTCGAGCGGCTCGAAGCGGCCGGTGCGGTGCTGGTGGGCGCGCTGAACATGGACGAGTACGCCTACGGCTTCACCACCGAGAACAGCCACGCCGGCGCCACCCACAACCCGCACGACCTGGCGCGCAGCGCAGGCGGCTCGTCGGGCGGCTCGGGCGCGGCCATCGCCGCCGGCCAGGTGCCGCTGACCCTGGGCTCCGACACCAACGGCTCGATCCGCGTGCCCAGTTCGCTGTGCGGCGTGTTCGGCCTCAAGCCCACCTATGGCCGGCTGCCGCGCCACGGCTCCTACCCTTTCGTCGCCAGCCTCGACCACCTCGGTCCGTTCGCGCGCTCGGTGCCCGACCTGGCGCTCAGCTACGACCTGCTGCAGGGCTGGGACGCCGCCGACCCGGGCTGCGTGCAGCGCCCCATCGAGCCGACGCATGCCACGCTGGCGCGGGGCGCGGACGGCCTGCGCATCGCGGTGCTCGGTGGCTACTTCCACGAGCACGCGCTGCCCGAGGCGCGCGCCGCGGTC
>NZ_AZND01000589.1:0-648 GCF_000576205.1 Methylibium sp. T29
CGCGCCTGCCGTGCCTGGCGCGCGCCGCGGACGTGCGCGGCGATGCGCGCGATGACCTCGCGCGGGCGGATCGGCTTGGTCACGTAGTCCACGCCGCCGGCCTCGAACGCCGCCTCCACATGCTCGGTCTCGGCCAGACCGGTCATGAAGACGATGGGGATGTGCGCGGTGGCGGCGTCGCGCTTGAGCCGACGCGCGACCTCGAAGCCATCCATGCCGGGCATCAGCGCGTCGAGCAGCACCACGTCGGGCCGCGCGTGGGCGGCGCGCTCCAGCGCGGCCTCGCCGCTGGTGGCGACCAGCACGGTATAGCCGGATTCGTCGAGCGCATCGTGCAGCACCGAGACGTTGTCCGGCACGTCGTCGACGATCAGCACCACGTCGCTGTTCTCGCCGAGGCGCATGCGCTCCGGCCCGCGCGGCACGTTGGGGTCGGCGGGAGAGTCAGGCGGCCGCGGCAGCATCTTCGGGTTCCTCGTCTCGGGGATTCAGCAGCGCACGGATGGCGTCGAAGCGGAACTGCTGTGCCAGCTCGCGCACCGGGCCGGTCCAGGCCGCGGCGGCCGGGTCCTCGGCCTCGATCGCGCTCAGCTCGCCGAGCAGGCCGCGCAGGTAGCCCAGCCGCGCCAGTTCGTCGAGCGCCGCGCG
>NZ_AZND01000590.1:0-647 GCF_000576205.1 Methylibium sp. T29
CGCGGCCGGCCTGAGCGGGCCCAGCCGCGCCAGCGTGGGCGCGGTGCGCGACCACGTGCTCGGCGCCACGCTGCTGAACGGCCGCGCCGAGGTGCTGAGCTTCGGCGGCCAGGTGATGAAGAACGTGGCCGGCTACGACGTGTCGCGTCTGCTGTGCGGCTCGATGGGCGTGCTGGGCGTCGTGCTGGAGGTGTCGCTGAAGGTGCTGCCGGTGCAGCCGGCCACGGCCACGCTGCGCTTCGAACTCGACGAGGCCGCAGCACTGCAGCAGCTCAACGCCTGGGGCGGTCAGCCGCTGCCCGTGAGTGCCAGCGCGTGGTGGGCCGGCATGCTGCTGCTGCGACTGCGCGGCGCACGCGCCGCGGTGAATGCCGCCGTCGACACCCTGCTCACGCGGCACCGCGGCGAGGGCGTGGAAGACGGCCTGGCCACGCCGTTCTGGGACGGCCTGCGCGATCACGAGGACGAGTTCTTCGTGAAGGCCCGCACCGCGGTCGAGTCGAACACCGGCGCGGCGCTGTGGCGCCTGTCGGTACCGCAGACGGCCGCACCGATCGCGCTGCCCGGCGAGCAGCTGATCGAATGGGGCGGCGCGCAGCGCTGGTGGTGCACCGCCGCCAGCGCGGCCACGGTGCGCGAGGCGGCCC
>NZ_AZND01000591.1:0-637 GCF_000576205.1 Methylibium sp. T29
CCTGGGCCGGCTCCGCGCGCGGCAGCACCGGTGCGGCGGTCGGCGTGCGCAGCACGTCCTCGGGCAGCGCCAGTACCACCGGGCCGGGGCGGCCCTGCATCGCCAGGTGGAAGGCCTTCGCCACGTACTCGGGCAGGCGATCGGCGCTGGCCACCTCGCCCACCCATTTGGCGAAGCCGCCGCTGTTGGGGCCGAACACCGCGCGGTAGTCGAGCTCCTGGAAGGCCTCGCGGTCACGCACCTCGGCCCCCACCTGGCCGATGAACAGCACCATCGGCGTGCTGTCCTGGAAGGCGGTGTGCAGGCCGACGGCGGCATTGGCCGCACCCGGTCCGCGCGTGACGAAGCAGATGCCGGGGCGGCGCGTCAGCTTGCCCTGGGCTTCGGCCATGAAGGCCGCCCCGCCCTCCTGGCGGCAGCTGACGAAGCGGATGCGCCCGGCGTGCTCGAGGAAGCCGTCGAGCACCGGCAGGAAGCTCTCGCCCGGCACGCCGAAGCAGGTGCCGATGCCTTGCGCGATCAATGCCTCGACCAGCGCATGGCCGGCCAGACGCGGTGCGGGAGTGTGCATGGCCGGCACTGTAGCCGCGCCGGCCACGCGCCGCCGGGCCGCGCGCTGACGCGGGGCCCGCGGTGC
>NZ_AZND01000592.1:0-633 GCF_000576205.1 Methylibium sp. T29
CCGCCCGACGCCGGAGCGCCGTCGCCACCCGCCGCGAGCCTCCGGATGGCACACCGGCCGCGCCGCTGCCGCTCGACGCCGATGTCGTCGGGCACCTCCAGCACCTGCGCGTCGAGCGCCGCCTGTCGGCCAAGACCCTGCTCAACTACGAGGAGGCCTTTCGGCGGCTCGGCGAAGCGGCGCAGCGCGACGGCGTAGCCTGCGTGCCGTGCAGCCGCACCACGTGCGCCACTGGATGGCGCGGTTGCATGCCGGCGGGCTGGCGCCGCGCAGCATCGCGATCGCGCTGTCGGCCTGGCGCGGGCTGTACCGCTGGCTCGGGCACGAAGGCCGGGTGGCGCTGAACCCGGTCGAAGGGCTGCGGGCGCCTCGCGCGGCCAAGCCGTTGCCGAAGGCGCTGTCGGTCGACCATGCCGTGGCACTGGCCGATCACCGGCAGGTCGACGGCGATGCGCGGCTCGAGGCGCGCGACCGCTGCCTGGTCGAACTGCTCTATGGCTGCGGCCTGCGGGTGGCCGAACTGGTGGGCCTGGACGTGACGCCCGGCGGTGGCGCGCTGGGCTGGATCGACCGCGCCGACGCCGAGGCGCACGTGCTCGGAAAGGGCAGCAAGCGGCGCAGCGTGCCGGTGGG
>NZ_AZND01000593.1:0-633 GCF_000576205.1 Methylibium sp. T29
CACCAGGTCGCCGGCCTGCCAGTCCGGGCTCGGCGCCGCGCCGGCCGGGGCCTCGAGCTCCAGGTGAAAGCAGGGGGCCGCCGGCGCTGCCGGGGTTGAGCAACCGGCGATGCGCCAGCCGCCACGGCTCGAATACCGCCGCGAGCTGCCAGTCCGGCAGATCGCTGGTGCCCGCCAGGCGCGCCACCTGGTGCTGCCACTGCTGCAGCGCCAGGGCATCGCCCCCGTCGACGTCGATGCGCTCGAACATCGCCTGCGCTCCCTGCCGGCGCAACCAGGTGTCGAGCGCGCGGCCGAAACCGCAGTAGTGCTGATACTCGCGATCGCCGAGCGCCAGCACGGCGCAGTGCAGGCCCTCGAGCGCGAGGAGCGTCTCGGCGGCCTGGGCCATCACGCGGCGCACGAACGGCGCCGCCGCATCGGGTGGATCGCCTTCGCCGTAGGTGCTGACGATGAACAGGGCCCGTTCCGCCGCCGCCAGATCACCGGCCTGCAACTCCGCCAGACTCGCGATGCGCGCCGGCACGCCGGCCGTGTGCAGCGCCTGCGCGGTCTGCCAGGCGATCTGTTCGGCGTTGCCGGTCTGGCTGGCGTGCGCCACCAGCACCGGTTGCGCGCCCTCCGCGGCCGGCG
>NZ_AZND01000594.1:0-627 GCF_000576205.1 Methylibium sp. T29
GCCGGCTCGGCCTCCTCGACCCAGTGCGTGGCCCACAGCACGCAGACGCCGCGCGTGCGCACGTCCTCGCGCAGCGCGGCCAGCAGGTCACGGCGCGACTGGGGGTCCAGGCCCACGGTGGCCTCGTCCATCAGCAGCACGGCCGGGCGGTGCAGGCCGGCGCGCACCAGCTCGACCTTGCGGCGGTTGCCGCCCGACAGCTCGCGTGCCTTGCGGTCCAGGTCGGTGGCGGCCAGCCCGAAGCGCGCGCTGTCCTCGGCGATGCGCTCGCGGGCCAGCGCGCGCGGCAGGCCGTGCAGGTCGGCGTGGAACAGCAGGTTGCGGCGCACGCTCAGGTCGAGGTCGAGCGAGATCTGCTGGAACACCACGCCGATGTGGCGCAGCGCGGCCGGCGCGGCGTGGCGCAGCGAGTGGCCGGCCACCTCGACCTCGCCCTCGTCGGCCGCGAACAGGCCGGTGAGCACCTGGAACAGCGTGGACTTGCCGGCGCCGTTGGGGCCGAGCAGCGCGGTGAACTCGCCGGGGCGCAGCGCGAGGCTCAGCGACTGCAGCGCCGCGCGCTCGCCATAGCGCTGGGTGAGGCCGGCGACGCTCAGCATCGCGGGCCGATCTCGCGGCGGGCGAGGC
>NZ_AZND01000595.1:0-626 GCF_000576205.1 Methylibium sp. T29
CGGCGCGGGCCGCGCGCGCGGGCCGTGGAGGCACGCATCAGCACCAGCGCCGCGGCGCCGTCGGAGATGCTCGACGAGGTGGCGGCGGTGATCGTGCCGTCCTTGCCGAAGGCCGGCTTCAGCGCCGTGATCTTGTCGAGCTTGGCCTTGAAGGGCTGCTCGTCGCGATCGACCGCCACGTCGCCCGCCCTGCCGGCCAGCGTGACCGGCGCGATCTCCCAGTCGAAGCTGCCGTCGTTGTGGGCCGCGATCGCGCGCTGCGTCGACGCCACCGCGAACGCGTCCATCGCCTCGCGCCGGAAGCTGTAATAGCTGACGCACTGTTCGGCGAACACGCCCATCGACTTGCCGCGCTCGTAGGCGTCCTCCAGGCCGTCGAGCGCCATGTGGTCGTACAGCACCGCCGCGCCGTACTTCAGCCCCTTGCGCACGAAGCTCAGGTGCGGTGCGTTCGTCATGCTCTCCATGCCGCCGGCCACCACCACCTCGGCCGAGCCGGCCGCCAGCATGTCATGGCCGAACATCAGCGCGCGCATGCCGGAGCCGCACATCTTCGACAGCGTCACCGCGCCGGCCGAGTCCGGCAGGCCGGCCTTGCGCGCCGCCTGGCGGGCCGGCGCCTGGCC
>NZ_AZND01000596.1:0-619 GCF_000576205.1 Methylibium sp. T29
TGGCCGGCGAAGGCGCTGTCGCTCAGGTCGGCGCGCAGCGTGCCGCGCAGCGCCGCCAGCAGCGCACCCGTGTCGGCCGCCGCCGCCGGCACCTGTGCGCGCAGATTGATCTGGCCGTTGAGCGCATTGCGGCTGCGCCGCCAGGCGGCCTCGGGTTCTCCGGGCAGCCAGGCCGCGGGGTCGAAGTCGGCGAGCTTCAGGTCGGCCTCGGTATCCCAGCGCTCGCCGCTGCGCTGCGCGCGCCCCTTGCCGTCGAGCCGCGCGGCGCCGGCGCGTGCGCTCAGCGTGTCGATGACGGCGAGCGTGGGCGTGGCGCTGCCACGCAACGCGAGCTGCGCGGTGCCGCGCAACGGCACGGGGGCGTTGTGGCGGGCGGGACCGAGCAGCGCGCCTTCGAGCCGGGCATCGAACGCGAGACGACCGAAGGCCGCTTCCGCGTTGGCGGGTGCGGCGTGTTTCAGATCGACCGGTCCGCTCAGCCGCAGCGGCGGGGCGCGCTGATCCAGTCCCCGCAGCAGCACGCCGTCGAGCCGGAGCCGGGCCTGCGCGTCGGGTCCCTCGACGCGGCCGGTGGCCTCGAGCAGCCCGGCCGCCGGTGGCGCGCATCGGAGGCCAGCTG
>NZ_AZND01000597.1:0-610 GCF_000576205.1 Methylibium sp. T29
CGCGGCCACCTCCTGCGCCCGCATCACGCTGGCCGGCGTGCCGGCGATGCCCCAGAGCTGCGGCGGGATCGGCCAGCAGCCGCCGCGCACCAGGCTGCGGTCCACGCCGAGGATGCTGACCACGAGGTCGGTGAAGCCGGCGATCAGCGCCTGGCACTCGTCGAGCGGCCGGCCTTCGAGCACCAGGAAGTGGAAGAACGGTGCCGACGGTGCGCCGTCGCTGACCAGCCGGCCGGCCACCACCGCATGCTGCGGTTGGTGCAGCGTGGCGGTGACGCGCACGCGGTCCAGCGGACTCTTCAGCACCTCGGCATAGAGTCGGGCCGAGGCGAGCAGCAATTCGCCGATCTGGTCGTCGCTGTGGCGGCCGGCGGTGAGGCGGTATTCGAGGATGGGCATGATGGCGTCCGGCCTCAGGCCATGCCCTTGCGGCGACCGGCGTCCATGAACAGCGTGCTGCCGGCCAGCGCGTCGGCCTCGGGGGCGAGCAGCAGCGCGATGGCCCAGGCCACCTGCTCGGGCGTGGTGAGCGCGCCGAGGGCCGATTCGGCGCGGTACTCGTCCAGCGCCGCCTCGAGGCTGATGCCGCCGCGCGCCGCGCGGTCGGCGG
>NZ_AZND01000598.1:0-604 GCF_000576205.1 Methylibium sp. T29
CCGCCGGCGTCGGCACCGTTGCAGAAGCCGGCCGCCGCGGCCGCGCAGACGGTGTCGCACGGCCTGTTCACCGGCGTGCAGGTCTTTCGGCCCGCGGGCGAGGTGAAGCAGTTCGTGCTGCTGCTGGCCGACGAGGCCGGGCCCGACGCGACCGAGCGGCAACTGGCGCAGTCCATGACGAAGGCCGGCGCCCTGGTGGCAGCCGTGCCGCTGGCGCCGTTCCATCGCCGGCTCGAGGCGCAGGGCGGCAGCTGCCTGTACGCGGCGGGCGCCTTCGAGAACCTGGCCCACCAGGTGCAGGCCATCGAGAAGCTGCCGACCTACCTGGAGCCGATGCTGGTCGGTGCCGGCGCATCTCGGGCCGCCTTCGCCTACGGGGTGATGGCGCAGGCGCCGGCCGGCAGCTTCGTGTCGGCGCTGTCGCTGGGCTTCTGCCCGCGCCTGGACGACAGGACCCCACTATGCGCCACCCACGCGCTGCGCTGGCAGGCGGTGGCCGGCGGTCGCGGCGTGGAACTGCAACCGGCGACGCAGGCGGTCGCGCCCTGGGCGGCGGTGCAGAGCGGCAGCGAGACCGCCGCCTGCAGCGCGAGCACGTCCCAGG
>NZ_AZND01000599.1:0-585 GCF_000576205.1 Methylibium sp. T29
GGCCTGAACCGGGCCGTCGGCGGATCAGCGCTGCCGCCAGCCCAGGCCGGCGCTCGTCTCGCCGCGCGGCCGGTACTCGCAGCCGACCCAGCCGCCGTAGCCCAGCGCGTCGATCACGTCGAACAGGTAGGCTGCATTCAGTTCGCCGATGTCGGGTTCCTGGCGCTCCGGCACGCCGGCCACCTGCAGGTGGCCGACGCGGCCGGTGGGCAGGTACTGCCGCAGCTTCATTGCCACGTCGCCCTCCACCACCTGGCAGTGGTAGAGGTCCATCTGCACCTTCAGGTTGGGCGCGTTCACCAGCTGCACGATCTCGTGCGCGTGGTCCTGGCGATTCAGGAAGTAGCCCGGCATGTCACGCAGGTTGATCGGCTCGATCAGCAGATCGACGCCGGTTCCGGCGGCCTGCCTCGCGGCCCACGCCAGGTTCTCCACGAAGGTCGGCTGCAGCGCGGCGCGTTCGGTGCCGGCCGGCAGCCGGCCGGCCATCACGTGCAGGCGCGGGCATCGCACGACGCTCGCATAGGCCAGCGCCGTGTCGATGGCGTGCCGGAAGTCGGCTTGGCGTCCCGGCAGCGCCGCGAG
>NZ_AZND01000600.1:0-566 GCF_000576205.1 Methylibium sp. T29
TCCAGCTGTAGCGCCGGCAGACCTCGGGCACGGCCCGGGCCAGCGCCTGCGCGCGCTCCGGTTCGCAGGCCCGCGCCATCGCGTCGGCGATCGACAGCGGGTTCAGCGGGTCGGCCCAGCAGGCCTCGCCGTGCGGTTCGTCGGCCGGCAGGTACTCGGTGAACGGCGCCTGGCGCGACACCACGACCGGCGTGCCGCAGGCCAGTGCCTCCAGCACCACCAGGCCGAAGCCCTCGCGCAGCGAGGCCATCACCAGCACGTCGGCGGCACGGAACAGCGCCGGCATCTCGTCGTCGGCGACGGTGCCGGTGATCACCACGTCGGCCCCCGGCCCGACGCGCAGGCCGCTGGCGGCCAGCGCCTCGGTGAACTCGCGCGCATAGCGGTCGTGGTCGAGCAGGCTGGCACCGCCGGCGATCACCAGCTGCGCCTGCGGCTGCCGCGCCCGCAGGGCCGCAAAGGCCTGCAGCACACGCACCGTGTTCTTGCGCTCCTCGATGCCCCCCACCGCCAGGTAGACCGGCGCGTCGTGGGCCGCGCCGACGCGCAGGCCGAAGCGGCGCCGC
>NZ_AZND01000601.1:0-562 GCF_000576205.1 Methylibium sp. T29
CCTTCGACGCGCTGCTGCTGAACCTGCCGAGGGCGGCCGACGTTCGGGTGCTGGCCGCTGCCGTGGCCTCGCCGTGGTGGCAGGCCGATGCCGGTGACGCCGCTGTGCTGGTGACCACCGAACGGCCGAGCGCCGCGCTGGCGCAGGCGCTGCTGGAGCGCGGCGTGCAGGCGCTGCTGCCGTCGGCCGACCTGGCCGCCGCCGAGCGGCTATTGCCGGCGCTGCACCAGGCCGTGGTTCGCCAGCGCCTGGACCGACTGGCGCGCCGCGCCTACGCGACCGACCTGGCCACCGGCCTGCCCAACCAGATGCAGCTGCTGGAACACGTGAACCACCTGCTGGCGCTGCGCGAGCGCGAACCCGCACCGATGGCCCTGGTGGTGATCCACCTTGAAGGCCTGACGACGGCCGCAACGCAGCTCGCGTCGGCGGCGGAGCTGGGTGCGCTGCGGCGCAAGCTGGCGGTGCGGCTGCGCGCCGCACTGCGCGCCAGCGACGTGGTGGCCTCGGTCGGTGCGGACGCCTTCGCGGTGCTGCTGGCGTGGATCGACACGCCGACCGC
>NZ_AZND01000602.1:0-558 GCF_000576205.1 Methylibium sp. T29
CCGACTGCGGCGGCGCAGGGCGCGAGCCCGCTGCGCGAGCTGGGCGCGCTGGCGCGGCCCCAGGTGTGGCTCACGCTGGGCATCGGCGCCATCGGCTTCGGCGGCATGTTCGCGGTGTTCAGCTACATCAAGCCCACGCTGACCGAGGTGTCCGGCCTGCCGCTGGGCGCGGTGCCGGCGGTGCTGTCGCTGTTCGGCCTGGGCATGGTGGCCGGCAACCTGGTGGGCTCGCGGCTCGCCGACCGCGCGCTGATGCGCACGGTGGCCGGCCTGCTGCTGTGGAGCGCGCTGGTGCTGGGCTCCTTCGTGTTCACCGCCCACCACCCGGTCAGCGCCGCCGCCAGCGTGTTCCTGGTCGGCACCGTGGTGGCGCTGGCGCCGGCGCTGCAGATCCGCCTGATGGACGTGGCCGGCGACGCGCAGACGCTGGCCGCGGCGCTGAACCACTCGGCCTTCAACATGGCCAACGCGCTCGGTGCCTGGCTGGGCGGCGTGGCCATCGCGGCCGGCCTGGGCTGGACCTCGACCGGCTGGGTCGGCGCGCTGCTCGCGCTGGGC
>NZ_AZND01000603.1:0-537 GCF_000576205.1 Methylibium sp. T29
GTCAGCGTGGTCTGGGGGGCGGCCGATGCCACCTGCGACCCGGCCGTGGCCCAGGCGCTCGCGGCGGCGCTGCCAGGCGCCTTGTCGAACGAGGTGCCGGAGGCCGGTCACCGCATGAGCGATCCCCGCTTGGCGCCGGCCTTGCGTGCTGCCGCGCGCGACTGGGCGCTGCGGTGTCGGGGCATCGGCTGAACCAACTCCCTTTCCCTCTCCCCGCAGACGGGGAGAGGGGGTCTTCTTCTCCCTCTCCCTCTCCCGCTTGCGGGAGAGGGCCGGGGTGAGGGCGGCCGGGTGGCGGGCCGGTCGTCAGCCGCTCGGCCCGCCGGTCATTCCGGCTCGCGCCAGCGCAGCTTGCGGTAGATGGTGTTGCGGCTGATGCCCAGGCGCTTGGAGGCGACCGAGATGTTGCCGTCGGCGGCGTCCACCGCGTGGCGGATCATCTCGCGCTCCAGTTCCTCGAGGGTCTTGCCGCCGCTGTCGATGCCGCTCGCCATCGCGCGCACCACCGCCCGCGCGGGCCCGCCGGGTGCCGCGGCG
>NZ_AZND01000604.1:0-535 GCF_000576205.1 Methylibium sp. T29
TGATCGTGCGGCCGGTCGCGCCGGGCGGCACCGCCGATGCGTCGCTGGGCCCGGCGATGAGCCGGGCGCAGTGCGTGCAGGCGCTGGAACTCGGCCGCGAGGTCGTCGGCTCGGTGCCGGGCAACGCGCTGGTGCTCGGCGAGATGGGCATCGGCAACACCTCGGCCGCGGCGCTGCTGACGGCACACTTCACCGGCGCGCCGCTGGCCGCCTGCGTGGGCCGCGGCACCGGACTCGACGATGCGGGGTTGGCCCGCAAGCTCGAGGTGCTGGCGCAGGTGGCGCAGCGCCATGCGGGCGTCGCCACGCCGCTCGAGGCGCTGGCGCCTTCGGCGGCTTCGAGATCGCCGCGCTGACCGGTGCGATGCTGCAGGCCGCGCACGAGCGGCGGCTGATCGTCGTCGACGGCTTCATCGTCACCGCCGCGCTGCTGGTCGCGCACGCGCTGCAACCGGCGGTGCTGGACGCTGCGTGTTCGCGCACTGCTCCGACGAGGCCGGCCACGCCCGCGCGCTGGCGCACCTGGGTGCGCGGC
>NZ_AZND01000605.1:0-522 GCF_000576205.1 Methylibium sp. T29
CCACCTCGGGAGCCGGAGCCACCGCGGGCGCCGTCGCCACCGGCGGTGCGGCCGTCTCGACCGGTGGCGGCGGTGTCACCACGGCCTCCTTCGTGGTGTCGCGACCGAGCAGCAGCCACAGCAGCGGGCCGATCAGGCCCACCGAGGCACCGACGATGATCCACAGCCAGGGTCGGGGACGCGAAGGCGAGCCGGCCGCCATCGCGGCCGAATCGGGCGGCACCGGCTGCGCATGCAGGTCGGGCAACGCGCCGCGTTCGCGATCGCGTTCGGCGTCGGCCTTGCGGAGGGCTTCGAGGATGTAGGACATCGGTACGTCACTCGGTCTGCAGGCGGGGCTCGTCCACGCCGGTGGCGCGGTTGAGCTGCATCAGTGTGATCGGCCCGGCCAGACCATCCGGTGCCAGACCCTGGGTGGACTGGAAGGCGGCGATGCGCGGCTTGAGCGCCGCCGCCGACGTCTCGCCCGGTGCGGCGTCGCCGGCCGCGGTGGCCAGCCGTGCGGCCAGCCAGTCGGCGGGG
>NZ_AZND01000606.1:0-509 GCF_000576205.1 Methylibium sp. T29
CGGCGCGGGCGCGCAGCGGTTGCAGGTGGTCGTGCGCGCGCGCCAGCACCTCGTCGAGCTGCGACACGCGCGCCGCGATGTGGCGTGCCCCGTAGCGCGGCAGCATCCGCGCTTCCAGCGACGCCGTCACCATGCGGGCCATGCCGGGTCCCTGCTCCAGGCCGCCGATCGCGTGCGCCAGTGCCATCTTGCCGCTTTCACCGTCGTCCTGGCGCGGCTGGCACTCGATGCCGAACTGTTGCTCGAAGGCCTCGATCGCCCGCGTGAGCCAGGCGGCCTCGAGCGGCTGCGCGCCGAGCAGCGTGGCATGCACCCAGTCGCTCAGCACCGCCAGCTGCGCCGGCTGCTCGGCCAGGCAGTACGGCAGCAACCACAGGTCGATGCGTGACACCGCGCCGCGGCCGCTGCTCGCGGCGGCGGTCTTCAGCAGCCCGACGGTCTGGCGCCAGCGCGGTCGACACCGCGATGGCCTGCTCGCGCACGAAGCGGCGCGCCTCGGCCAGCGCGTC
>NZ_AZND01000607.1:0-505 GCF_000576205.1 Methylibium sp. T29
CGGTGGGCAGGCGCGTGCGCTCGCGCTGCGCGCGCTGCCGCTGGCGGGCTGGCGAGCCGGCGCGACTTCCACGCCACGCTGCAGGCCTGCTTCGTCGCGCGGCCCGAGCAGCACCTGCTGTTCGACCAGGCCTTCCACCTGTTCTGGCGCGACCCCGACCTGATGGGCCGCATGATGGCGATGCTGCTGCCGCGCGTGCAGGGGCCGGCCAAGAGCCCGCCGCCGCCCGAGAACCGCCGGCTCGCCGCGGCGCTGTTCCCGCCGCAGCCGCAGGCGCCGCGGCCCGATGCGCCGCCGCCGCAGGAGCAGCTCGACATCGAGGCCACGCTCACCTGGTCGGACCGCGAGCTGCTCCGCAAGGCCGACTTCGACACGATGACGGCCGACGAGTGGCGCGAGGCGCAGCGCCTGCTGCAGGCCCTGGAGCACTTCGCCGAACCGCTGCGCACCCGCCGCATGCGGCCGGCGACACGGCCCGGCCAGGCCGACTGGCGCGCCACCGTGC
>NZ_AZND01000608.1:0-505 GCF_000576205.1 Methylibium sp. T29
CGGCCGCATCTGGCGGGCGCCGCTGCCGGCCGGTGATGCCGCGCAGCGCCTCGCCGCGACGCTGGCCTCGGGCGCACTGGATCGGTCGCCGCCACCCTGAGTGCCTGCGCGCGAACGGTCGGCCCCGCATAATGCCGGGTTGCCCTGCATGCCTGCGGGGCTAGGGCCTGTTAACGCTACCGGAGGGCTCGCGTGACCCAGGAAACGGACGCCATCAAGGCGCACAGCGCAGCCGGGGTCGGCCCCCGGCGAGCATGGGCAACGCCGAGGGCGCCCGTTTCCTGGGATCACCCTTCGGGCCCGTGCTGCGCAGACCGCAGGGAGGCGTTGCTCAGTCGTTGCGTGCAACAGCACGCCGCCTCCCTCGCGCCTACCCCTGCGGCCTGCGCAGCACGGGCGCGAGCCCTCCGGTAGCGTTAACAGGCCCTAACCCACCATGCTGGACACGCCCCCACCCGATCGCGCTGCCGCAGCCTCAGCCGCCGACGGGCAAGAGGCCGCGCCG